>CAZPCO010000214.1:0-3568 GCA_964585025.1 uncultured bacterium
ATCTGATTTGATTGTCAATCTAACTGCCGCTTTCGCGGTACCCTCGCTTGAAGGTTTGGCTAAGATAACAGATTTGCATTATCCAGTCAACTAAATTGTACGAAAAAATTTTCGCCGGTGTACAGTCGCTGACCATAGCCAAGATTTGCAAACCGATTTATTCTTCTGCAGACCGCCAACGTCCGATGACCAGCAATTTTCGGGAAAAAATATCCATAATTACTATAGAGACCATATTAAAGAGTCACCAGGCAGACAAAGCAACCAGTTTACTGGCCCTTCGGCAAATTCTGGGAATCAGGGGTATGCAAAACCTCACTCTCAGCTGACGCGGGTTTGATAACCCAGCCAAAATTGCTGACCGCTGAGAACAACAGTTAAAAATTCTATGGTCAGATTACAAAAAAAATAGTGCAGACCCTTTTCCAGTTGAGGTAGAATAGAAAGAAACAACAGCCCTTTGTAAGGAGATGTCATGAAGACGTTCATCAAGAATGCCAGATATTTCTGGGCCGGCGGCGATGCTGAGGTCCAGGAAAATGTTTCTATATTGGTCGAGGGTTCGCAGATCATCGCAGTCGGCGATACCACCAGGTTAGCAGCGCAGGCAGCGGGCGCCCGCACCGTCGATGCCGCAGACATGATTATCATTCCGGGTCTGGTCAATACTCACCATCATTTTTACCAGACTTTAACCCGGAATTTTCCAAAAGTTCAGGATGCAAAACTCTTTACCTGGCTGGTAAGACTCTATCCTCTCTGGGCAAGAATAACTCCAGATGACTTCTATCTGGCCACTCAGGTTGCGACTCTGGAACTCCTCATGAGCGGTTGCACCACAGCTGTTGATCATTCATACATGGTACCGGGCGGGCAGTCGAATCTGTATTACCGTCAGGTCGAAGCAGCTCGCAGAACCGGCATGCGTTTCCACTTATGCCGCGGCAGCATGTCACGTTCGAAGAAAGACGGCGGCCTGCCACCTGATTCGGTTGTGCAAACCGAAGACGTGATCATGAAAGAAACCGAAGAACTGGTCGACAAGGTTCATGAAGCGCAGCGCGGCGGCATGACCCGCATTATCGTTGCCCCCTGTTCGCCATTTTCCGTGACCCGCGAACTGATGATCGAGGCCAAAAAGTATGCCAACCGCAAAGGCCTCAAAACCCACACGCATCTGGCGGAAACCAAGGATGAAGAAGAATTTACCATCAAAGAATTCGGTGTTCGCCCCTACCGGCTGATGGAAGACCTTGGCTGGATGGACGAGAACTCTTTTTACGCTCATTGCGTCCATATGTCTCCCGAAGAAGTTGTCGCCATGGGTAAAGCTCAGGGTGGCGTCGCCCACTGCCCCACCAGCAATATGCGGCTTGCTTCCGGCATCGCACCGATCGTCGAGATGCTGAAAGCCAATGTGCCGGTCAGTCTGGCAGTTGACGGCAGTGCCAGCAATGACTGTTCGAACATGATGCTCGAGGTTCGCAACTGCATGCTGCTGCAGCGGGTTCTGAAGACTGCCGACTGTATTACCGCCCGCGATGCCCTGAAGGTCGCTACGATCGGCGGCGCAAAAGTGCTTGGCCGTGACGACATTGGCCTGCTGCAGAACGGTTTCGAAGCCGACATAGTGGGCTTCAAACTCGACAGTCTGCGTCAGGCTGGCAGTTCAACCGACCCGCTTGCGGCGCTGGTTTTCTGTGCCGTCGATACCGTCGACTTTTCTATGGTACACGGTGAAACTCTCATCGAAAGAGGCAAGTTCACAAGGTTTTCCGACGCAGAGCTCAATGAAATAATCATCAAACAGAATGAACGCAGCCGGCAGATTTATTCCGGCAGTTGACCGTAATTATGTAACCCGGGTCTTTGGCCCGGGTTGCAAAAGACCGGCAGAAATGACACCAAATGAAACAACCTGACACAGCCGGACCGATTTATCAGCAGCCAGTCGCAGCATTTTTTTCCGATCTCAAGGATTGTGAAAAAATTCTTTGTTCCCTGCAGCTGATTTATGCGTCGCCCCTTGATTCTTATCTAGCCTCCTGGCTTATCAACAAACTGAGCCGCGAGAACATCATCGATGCCAACTATTCACGGCAGCAGCTCGAGACAGTTCTGCAGAGTCTGGCAGCTCAAGGTGTCATGCAGGCATTTTCCGGTGGTTTCGTTCTTGATTCAGAATACATCGGCCAGGCCTTTGCATGGCCCGTAACCATTAATCTGCACCGTCAGCTTGCCCACGCGGTCAATCAGCTGGTCACTACTTCAGAATACTCAAGCCAGGCCAGTTATACAACTCAGAGTGAGCGATCGCTGTTATCTTCATATTATCTTGGGGTTCAGGACTTCGAAGACCGCACTGATTTCAGCTATCTTGAAGAAGGCGGCGAAGAGATTTTCACTCTAACTACGCGCCTGGCGTTTCATTTTGACGAAAGCTGGTTTCATTTGTTACCCGAGAGCTCCCAGCTGAGTATTCTCGTGGAAGTCCATTGTTTCAGCATTCTGACTTTCAGCGCCGCTTTCAGTGACCAGGAATGCGGAATATTCAGATATTTCATGCAGCCGCACTGGCTGAAGTCTGCATTGTTTCTGCAACATGGTGCCCACCTCATTGCAGAAAGACTTTTGCTGCAGGGCGATTTTCAGCGGGCCCGTACCTATATTGAATGCTCAACCTCGGGCGATGCAGACGGTCTGCAGGCCCTGGTGCTGTTCCTTTTTCATGGACAGGAAGCCGCGTTGCCGGTTTTCCGCAACGCTCTCAGAGAGCTGCGCAAGACCAGAAAGCGCAAGCAATCAGGCTTTCAGACCCTGGCCGATGTGTTTTATGCCCTTGCTCTGATTCAGAACGGCAGTCCTGAATGTCTGCAGGAAGCAAGACAGCACTTCGACAAGGTGGCGCGCTCAACGCTTCTCTACCCGCCCTTTTTCATGCATCTGAGAAAGCTTTTCGAAGCAAGAATCACCGGGCATGTCGACCAAACCCAGATTCTGCAGCAAATTGGGCTTTCAGCCTGCCGTCTCAACAATTTCATTGGCCTGCTGACCATGCGCTGGCTTGGTATCACCGGTCCGCAGCTTTACGAAGAACCGGTGGCACAACTGATCGATCAGGCAATAGCTGCTGGTTTTTCACTGCCTGCATTTGAGCTGCTGCGATTGAAGCATGCTCTCGGCATACCATTGTCGCCAACGGAAACTGCCAGCATCAGTGCCTGGAATGACCAGATGATGCTGCCGCTCGCCGAACTGGTCGAGCAGCGTGCCCCCTGGGAACTGGTGCTTGAAGCCCTGAACACGACACTAAACCTTGCCGGGAGTCAGGTGGATGCGAACGACCGCCTGATCTGGGAAATCAAGCTGAATCTGCCACGAAGTTTTGAAATCTATGCCCGCGAACAGACACGCTTGAAATCAGGGCGCTGGTCATCAGGCAAGATTATCGACAATCACAGATATTTCAATGGCCTGAAACCTTTTCCGGAGTTTTATACTCTGCACGATCAGATTATTTTCAAAGCCCTGCAGAATGTCAGGCCCTGGCTCAAGTGTTTTGACGAAG
>CAZPCO010000214.1:3578-6202 GCA_964585025.1 uncultured bacterium
CGCAGCTCTGATCGGGCATCCGCAGGTCTATTTTGTTAACAATGACCAGCAGACGGTCGAGGTATTGCGTGGTGAACCCGTTCTGCTTCTCAACAAAAACAGCGAGAACCTGCAGCTCGCTTTTCAGCCAGAATTTACCGGCCGGCGTGTCGTCGTCACCCAGGAGGCTGATTTCAGACTCAGGGTTTATGAATTCAGCGAAGTGCAGATGAAAGCCGCCAGGGTACTGGACAATAACTGGCGTTTTCCCCCGGCAGCTCTCAGCCGGCTCAAGCAGACAATCGCAGGCCTGAGCCCGTTGATGCCCGTCCACACCAACGTCGAAGGAACCGAAAATCTTACTCCGATCGCTTCGGTTGCCGCTAACAGCGGAATTTACGCTCAGCTAGCCCCGGCAGGTGATGGCCTGAGGGTGAAACTTTGCGTCAGACCTTTCGGCGAAAAGGGCCCTGGGTTTGTGCCCGGCCGCGGAATGACGGATGTCTTCACAGAAATTGCCGGGCAGAAACTGCATACCCGTCGCAACACCGACCAGGAAACCGCCAGTGCCGATCAACTGATAGCTTCGTGCCCTTCGCTGGCCGGCATCGAAAAATCTGATTATCAGGGGGAGCTGTTAACGGCTGAAGATTCACTGCAGCTGCTTCTTGAACTTCAGGCAATAGATAATCTTCAGATCGAATGGCCCGCCAACCATCGTCCTACCAGAGTCACCAGAGCAAATTTCAACGCTTTCCGTTTCAAGATAGAAGGCAAAAATGACTGGTTCTCAATTTCAGGCGAACTGCCTGTCGAAGATGGGCAAGTTATTGAGTTGCAGCAACTGCTGAAGCTTTACGACGGACACAGCCGCTTCATCAGTATCGGCGAAAACAAAGTGCTGGCGATTACCGAAGACTTCAGGCGCCGCATCAATGACCTGCGCGGTTTTACCGATCAAAGCAGTAACAGCAGCAGTTTTCACATTTCGGCGATTCCGGCAGTCGAGTCGCTGTTCGAAGATGTCGAAGGTCTGACTTTTGACAAGACCTGGCGCAATGCGTTGAACCGCCTGAAAACAGCAGCCGAAAAAACTTTCGATATTCCGTCGACTTTGACCGCCGAACTGCGTGAGTATCAGCGCGAGGCCTATTTCTGGCTCAGCCGCATGGCTTATCTCGGTCTTGGGGCCTGTCTCGCCGACGATATGGGGCTTGGAAAAACAGTCGAAGCGCTGGCGCTGATTCTCAGTCGCGCTTCAGAAGGCCCTGCCTTCGTTCTTGCTCCAACCTCTGTGTGCATGAACTGGTTCAATGAAACCAGGCGCTTCGCGCCGACGCTCAACCCGGTATTGTTCGCCCAGAGCGACCGGAGGCAGACAATAAAACAGCTTGCTCCGTTCGATCTGGTAATCTGCAGCTACGGAGTGCTTCAGAATGAAATAGAATCTTTATCGGGCATCAACTGGACAACCATCGTTCTCGACGAGGCCCAGGCAATCAAAAACATGGCCACCAACCGTTCGCAGGCGGTAATGATGCTTCAAGGTCAATTTAAGATGCTGATGACCGGCACTCCGATCGAAAATCATCTTGGGGAATTATGGAACCTGTTCAGATTTCTCAACCCAGGTCTTCTCGGGTCGGTCGAGGTTTTCAACGAAAATTTCGCCAACCCGATTCAGAATCAGGGCGACAAGCCAGCGCAGCTGCGATTGAAAAAACTGGTACAGCCTTTCATTCTCAGACGCACCAAGAGTCAGGTACTGCAGGATCTTCCGCCCCGCACCGAAATTACGCTGGAAGTTGACCTCAGCCGTGATGAAACCGCACTTTATGAGAGCATGCGCCGCAATGCCGTCGAGCGCATCTCTGCCAGTGAGAATGGCGATTCAGGCAAACCGATGCTGGTGCTTGCCGAAATCATGAAACTGCGCCGACTGTGCTGTAACCCCTCGCTCGTTGCACCTGAAGCCGGAATTGCCAGTTCAAAGCTGCAGTTGCTCGAACGCATTGTCGAAGAACTGCTTGAAAACAGGCATAAAGCACTCATTTTCAGTCAATTTGTCGATCATCTGGCTCTGGTTCGCGATCTGTTCAACCGCCGCGGTTTCTCATATCAATATCTCGACGGTTCGACACCGATCAAGGCCCGGAATAAGGCGATAACCAGCTTTCAGGAAGGCGACGGCGATTTCTTTCTCATCAGCCTCAAGGCGGGCGGTCTCGGCTTGAATCTGACCGCCGCCGACTATGTAATTCATCTCGACCCATGGTGGAACCCGGCTGTCGAAGACCAGGCTTCAGATCGCGCGCATCGCATCGGTCAGACCAGGCCGGTTACCATCTACCGCCTCATTACCACAAATACGATCGAAGAGAAAATTCTGCAGCTGCATGGCCGCAAGCGCGATCTCGCTGACGGGCTGCTCTCTGGCAGCGATATGGCGGGCCGCGTTTCAACCGAAGAATTGATCGCAATGATCAGCAGTTCCGCTATTCAAAGCATGTAAGCCCTTTGCCGGCGACCTCTCATATCTGTCGACAATAATCTTGCCAATTGTCGTGCCGGTATGATAGTTTTTAAAGGGTTCAGAGAGGCTTAAGAATACATATTTGAAACGAGGTTGATTGATGAAGATAATC
>CAZPCO010000215.1:0-6183 GCA_964585025.1 uncultured bacterium
TGCTCCCGAAACCAAAGAATTTGGAATCATCTCGACCCCGGTTGTAGCGCTTGGCAGAAAGATCTATTCCATGGGCAAGCCAGTTATTCGCGAAAAGGTCGAAGGCTGGATACGCAAAGAGCTTGGCATTTGATCAGATGAATCAATTTAACGCCTTTTTCATCGCCTTTCTCAACCTATTCGAGCCACTGCGCGATACCTGGATATGGCCCGGTCTTGCCGAAGCCGGTAAATTCCTCGGAACCCACCTTATTTCCGGCATGGTCCCGGCTTTTTTCTTTGCCGGTGCTCTGTCGGTTTTTCTCGATAAACAGAGAATCACCAGATTGATGGGGGCCGATGCCAATCCTCTGATCGCTTACCCGGTGGCGGCATTTTCCGGTGCCATCCTGACTGTGTGTTCCTGCGGAGTTATCCCGATTTTTACCGGCATCATGCAGCAGGGCGCAGGAATCGGGCCGGCTTTTACCTTTCTTTTCGCTTCCCCGGCAATCAATCTGATCGCACTTTCTTACACCTATACCCTGCTTGGCACAAAATTTCTCATCGGCCGCGCCATAACGGTAATGATATGCGCAGTAGTCATCGGTTTCTGCATGCGTCTGATTTTTGCTGGCGAAGAAAAGCCGCAGGAGCCTCCTTCCGGAGTTATAATCGTTGAAGAAGATGAGGGGCGCACCGACCTGCAGACTCTTACTTTCTTTCTGATTCAAGTATTGATAATGATAACGGCCACAGGAGTCCTTGATTCCATAATCCTCAGATTTTTTGCTGTAGTTGGTATCGAAGGAACCCTGCTGCCTCGCCTGCTTGCTATTGCCGCTGAAATAGCCCTTTTGACTGTTATTTCTCTCAAATGGTTCTATCGCAGCGAACTGATTCTCTGGTTGAAGAAATCCTGGAGCCTGTTTATTCTGATCTTTCCAAAGGTGCTTGGGGGTATCTTCCTCTCGGGGATGCTGGCGACTTTTTTCCCGCTGACCAGTTTCATGCAGTTCTTTGACAGCAATGGAATAGAAAGCAACCTGGTTTCTGCGCTGATTGGCGCACTGATGTATTTCGGCACCATCGTCGGAGTAAGCATCGTTTCGACTCTCAAAGACTTCGGCATGCACCCTGGCCCAGCTCTAACCCTGTTACTGTCAGGGCCGGCGGTCAGCCTTCCCGGAATTATGGCCCTCGTTCCGATCGTCGGCACAAAAAAGGCAGCCGCTTTTCTCGCGCTTGTGGTATTATTCAGTGCATTGAGTGGGTTTATTTTTGGGGCGACTTTCTGATATACTGGTCTTATATACCTGAAAGGAAAGATTATGGGAGATATGACTGTTGATTTGACAAGGATTCAGCAGATAATGAGCAACGGCAATTACGATGAAGCCCGTCCTCTGCTCAAAGAATACCTTGCAGCCAACCCGAACGATGCACTGGCACTGCGCCTGTATGGTAATACTTTCGCTTACACCGGTTTTCTCGGCAAAGCAAAAAAGATCTGGCACGACGCTCTGCGCAAGTTTCCAGAGAATGTAGACCTGCTCTATAATTACGCCCTGGCTCATTACCTGCAGGGCAACCTCTACCTGGCCCGCACCTACTGGAAAAAAGCTCTCAAACTGAACCCGGAAGATTCAGAAGTCTACTTCAACCTCGGGCAGATCGCCAGAGATGAAGGACGCCTTTACTCTGCCATCAGATGGTGGAAACAGGCTCTGAAATTCAAACCTCACAACGTTGAAGTCATGAACAACATCGGGGTGGCATATGCGACCCTGCGAAGCTTCGGCAAAGCCGCAGTCTGGTATAGAAAAGCGGTCAAAACCGACAAGAATTACGCTCTTGCCCACTTCAACCTTGCCAACGCTCTTTTCGAAACCGGTGAATTCGCAGACGCCCAGCAGCACGCCGAAATAGCGGCAAAGCTTGACCCGGCGTCACATCTCGAAACCGTCACAATTCTGTCGAGAAAGATCAAAGACAGACTTGCCGGCAAAGAACCTGACAAATTCAGTTAACCAGACGAACTTCCAGATCGTCGTCGGAATTTTCGGCATTCTGCCTGAGCTGGCCCATCAAAGCGGCCTGACGATTGCGCAGAATGCCGATTTCCTTTTCAAGAGTAATGTTCTTCGCCTGCGAAACATTCAGCATTTTGACCAGATGATCGTGCTTGATCAGCAGACCATCGAGCTGATTTTTTAGTTCCCCGGCTTCAGCTGAAACACGCTCCAGAGTCTTCAAAAGTCTGGCAACAACTTCCTTCTCAGTGCCGGCACAGGTCTTCAGGGAGTTTAGATCGGGCACTCTGATCATTTCACAAGCTTCCTTGCCGGTAAGTTTGCTGCCACTGTCGAGTTGCCTGATAAAAATAAGCTTCTGAAGCGATTCTTCATCGATACAGATTTCGGGTTTTCCATTTCCCAGGTCTTCTTTGAAAACCGAAAGCAGGTTGGCGTTCCGGCGCAGCATTTTCTGCAATTCTGCCGGGCTGATATTGATCATCTGCTGAACGTTGCTAATCGAATAACGCTTTTCCTTCATCATTTTCCCCATATTGGTGATTTCACCTTTACTATCGTGAAAGACCGGGGAATTATTAAGGAAAAAAAAATTAATCGTCGAGCTTCGTCAGATATGACTCGACCCCGGTGGCAGGGTCGAGAAGCACCAGCGCATCTGCGAGAATCTCTTTAACCTTGTAACTGTTGATCATGCTGCCTACGTTCACCGTCTGAGAGACTCCGGCAACTTTGACCTGCGCCGAACCGCCTGGCCCGCTCGAAATGACCTTGACCAGTTCCATGGTTGCAGGGCTTGGCAGCTCAACCAGTTCGACATTGTTGATGACCGAACACTGGTCACTCATCCAGATTTTCTTGTCTTTTGGGTGGCAACAGGCGATTGCGAGCGAAATCAGCGTGCGCTTCACTTTCTTGTCTTCTGAGAGTACGCCGTCTTTGTCGACGGCAGCGCCTCTCAGCTCATCGATATCATAAGAATCGATTTTGATCTCGCGCACATCGGTTATCAGTTCTTTGGTGCGCAAAATCGGGATGCTTTTGCTGAAAGTCTTGTTGAGACCAAACGCTCGCTTGAGCGGATAAGCGCGGGTATCATAGGTTTCCTGATGTTCGACCAGATGAATGGCCCCCAGACCGCTGAAACGGTAATCTTTAGCCGGCCGCAGCACCAGATGCACCCAGGTTATCGTACCGGCGGTGTAGCCGGTGTCGTAATCTTTCTCAGGCTCGCAGATCGGGAAATACATAATTGTCTGCTCTTCAAAAGAAGGTATCAGCGCCCCCGAACCACTGATCACCGTCCGCAGTTCATAGGCATCGCTCGGATTGATGTCGAGTTTGCGCAGACGACCGCTGCTATCGTATTCGCGGCGTTCCTTGAACGAAATGACTTTTTCATCGCCAGTTGCCGTTCTTATCAGAGTGGAGGGGTATGAGGTCTGCTTCATTTTCATGGAAATGGCGCGCGTGGTGTTGCGCAGCTGCGTGATCGCCTGCTGAATCCAGAAGCCCTTCTCGGTCTCGCGCCGCGAATAGGTCATGACACCGTTTGCGGAGCCGAACAGCAGGCTGAGCATAATTACCGTCAGCAGTACTTCGACAAGGGTTACCCCTGAACGGGTGCGTCTATTCATTTGATGCCCCCGGTATATCGCGAAACGATCATTTCTTCGGTAAGTTCTTCTGCGAAGGTTTTGCCGCGACCACCATCAATTTCAGCCTTAACCACCACTTTGTAACCATCCTGAACCATTTTCATGCGGTCATGCGACCCCTGAAGTTCAAGAGTTTCAACATAATATTTGCCGCCGTATGGAAACTTTTCGTCACTGCATTTGTCTGGTTTGAACAGGTCATATCCGGCGTTTTTGTTGCTGAAAACCCCCATAGCAGTCGGAGGATAGTTGGAGCTGTCGATGTCGGCATAAGGGTTACCTGTGCCGTTCTTGGCAAAAAATTCATAGGTTTCTTTCGGCAGCAGGCGCAGCTGCAGTTTGGCATGCTGCATGGCCGAATGCGCCAGATAATAAGCCTGCATCTGGTAGAGGGTCTGCTTGTTCTGATAGGCAAGATTGGTGTTCGAATGAAGCATGAAAAACAGAATGATCGCGATTGAAAACGCGAAAAACAGCACCACAACTATTGCTACACCACGTTTTGTCATGCGTCAGCCTTCCAGATCAGATTTGAAGGCGACAAGAAAAATGCTTTTAGCTCCCTTGTCGTCTTTTGGATCTTTGCCCTTGTTATTCGACCATTTGACCTGAACGATGATCTTTTTGATCAGGTTGAACTTATCATCGCGCTTCGATACCAGCTGGTTAATCTGAAATTCATGCCTGTTCGGCGACCCTGGGATCGGAATCGAGAACATGACCGGATTTGCCGAAGTCGAATCGTAATCAAGATCGACAACCTTGACTCTGGCTCTGAAGAGAAAGCCCTTGCGACAGCGATAGAGACCTTCGCCGCGATATTTGAGAGGGCTGCTGGAAATCTTCAGCATTTCGGCCGGTTCGCCATCCTGACCAAGCATTGCGGGTATGGCCTTATCGAGCAGCGAACCAACTCCATCGACGGATTTTTTGGTAACACTGTTGTATGAAGTGAACTCGCAGGGATTACCGTCTTTTATCGACCACCACGGAAACTGGAACATCAGCGAATCCATGATGAATTTTGCCCGTGAAATTGCGATGGTTTCGGTATAAAACTTCTCGGTATCACGAACTGCGCCGGTTAAAAAAAAGAAAACCGGCAGAAAAAGCAGCCCGAGAATTAGAAATGCCAGCATTACCTCGACAAAGGTGATGCCATCTTTTCTTTTATGCCTGATCATCTTCATCATTCGTATCTTTCAATAACAGAATAACATAACCCGCAGGCAAAGCACAGAAATAAAATAAAAAGCCAGAAGAGCGCGCTCTCCTGGCTTCTTTCGCAACTTAAGCCGGTCAGGTCATTTTAATTTGATCGGGATGTACATTACCTGACGGTTGCCGGCTACGTCTGTGGCGTCAAGATACAGATATGGCGCTTCAGGAAGCTTGAGCTTGCTCAGGTCAAGAGTCTCTTCGTTCACCGGGCCTGCAGGAGCAGGTTCACCGCCGGCACCATTGCAGATACCGTATTTGAGTTTCGCGTTATCGAGCTTGTAGTTGTCACCACCGATAACCTTGATGTGCAGTTTATCCTGGGCAGAAACGGCCAGAGCGGCCTGTTCGGCAGGAACAATCATATTGCCACCGAGTTCCAGCCCGGAAACTACGATATCCTGGTCTACAGCGTTGAAAAGCGAGCCATTCAGATAAACATCGGCCTGTTTCGGAAGAGGATACTTGTCGGGCGGGTTTTCGACCGGCCAGCAGGCACCGGAACCACCGTTTTCGATCGAAATTTCGAACCCGCACAACGGCGGAGTTATATCGAGAACTCTCACATCTTTTGCGCCGCTGGAGTTCGCGTAAGTACACTTTGTGCGGCCAGGTTCAGATAGATCGTAGCGCATTTTGCGGGCAATGTGGCAGGTGACTGCCCCTTTGCCGGTCGGCATGGTAGGAATTACCACCATCTGGTTCAGGGCAAGAGGCTGGGTAACCGAAGCCATGTGATTTTTGTTTTTCTCCCAGTCGATGAAGAACCATGAGACTGCGGGGTTTTCTTCCCAGCGGGGGTTAGGAATCGGCTGACCTTTGTATTCTGCCGGAGGGGCATCTTCAAAAATGGTCGTGTCAGCCTGTACCGTGAACGGCACATCTTCGGTCATCGTGGCTGGAAGGGGCTCACCGTTTTCAGCCGCAATTTTCAGCGGCAATACCGGGCTGATATCAACCGGGTACGGACTGATAGTGACACCCTTGAGCCAGGGAGTTTTTTCAATGTTCTCGGAAGCAGCGGCAGGAGCCCCTGCCTGGGGCTCCTGAGCTGATACCATCGAACCGATTACAATTACAGCGGCAACAGCATTAATCAGGATTTTTTTCATGACTTGAGCGTAACCTTACTGATTGCTGCCGCCCTCGAAGGCTGCCTGAGTGTTAACAATGTAGAGAGGAGTTCTGACTGTAGTCAGGTTGCCTGACTTGTCGCTGCCCTTGGCAACGAAGAAATATTCAGGCTGGTCAGCATAGTTGTCACGCGGAAAGTTCGGAACGCGGAACAGGTAGCT
>CAZPCO010000216.1:0-6166 GCA_964585025.1 uncultured bacterium
AGGTTACTGAAGGTATTGCCATGGCCGGCCTGGAAAAAGGCGAATTTGTAATAACTCCGGGGAAGAAATGGACACGAATTCCCAATGACAGCTGGTATCAATCATGGTTGTCGGCATCCGGGTCTTTAAAGATTTTTTATGATTGCTGGGAAGAACTCCCTTATTCCTGTAGTGAAACCATATGGCGTGGTGTGGTCCCTGGAATAGTCTTTGAAAGACAAGTGGCTTCAGGCAGCATACGTCGTCTGAACAGAACCTGCACTGATGGGGTAATGGAAAAAATTCCCGGCTGTTCGGGTCTGACCGAAATTCTTGCTTTGTCTGGCATTTCTGCTTTTCATCGTCCTGGCAAATTTCCCGGCGAAGGGGATCTGCTGGTACATACCTGGGCGGGTCGAAATTTCGCAAATTTGTTCTTGAACGGCAAGCCATGTGATTGGCCGGTGCTGGTTCAATCTCACTCTGCCGGACACCGTGCCGCCGGTCTCATAAACACCGACAATGGCTCGGCGATTCTGGTTGTTGGTGAAGATAATTTCGACCTCTGGCTGCAAAACTGCGGAGCTGATCCAGAAAAATCGGAATTTACAATGGCTGCTTTTTCATCGGACAGGAAAAATCGCAGCCTCGTCTATGTATATTCTAGGCCTGACAGTTGTGTTTATTGTTTTGGTCTCGATCAGAACGAACCGGGTCGCATAGAGCTGGTGCAAAAGGTCGGGCTCTCGTTTGACCTCCAGACCATGCAGGCAGATACGCACGGGAATCTGTATCTTGGTGCATTGGAGCTTGTTCCGGCAGGATTTGCTTCGACAGCCGATTACATAACTGGGTTTGAGAGCCTGCAGACTGACGAAGATGAAGAAGACGAAGTTGAGCAGATCAGCGAGGATGAATTGCATCGCCGCCAAGGCCTGAAGCGTGATAGAATCGGTCGGTTGGTTTTTTCACAGACTGGCAATGCGGTTATATACGTCCTAAAACCAGGTCAAAATTCTCCTGAAAGGCTTGGCGCCGTGTTTCTCGACAAAATTTTTCTTTCGCGTGAATGTAGATTCAGTAACGTCAGCTCACTGGATCTTCAGGTGGGTGCAGCCGAGTTGCTTGCTCTTGCAGAAAAACCCGGCAACAGCCTCGCAGAGTTGCGTGGCAATGTTCCGGGTTTTCCAGATCAATATTGTAAGCCTCTGAAGATGCTGATAGCAGTGCAATCAGAGGCTGGCCGTTTCAAGCCAGAGTTTTGAGCATTTCTTCCAGTTCGGGGTCTTCAAACGGTTCATCCTGACTTTCCTTGATCAGAAAAACGAGTTTCTTCAGCTCAAGGTCGGTCATTTTGCCGCGCTCTTTGACTGGAATTCGATCAGCCTCTTCCTGCAGAATTTTTTTGATGAATTTTTCGCGGGTAGTTCGGTCCGAAACAACCTGATAGATTTTTTCGGCGAGCACCATCGGGTCAACCATTTTGTAGGTGCCATCCTGCACTTGCCTGGTAATTTCCTGCAGGCGTTGCAGGTGCAAAAGCTGCTGCTGTTGCATGATTTTGAGATTGTTTTGGGCCGGATTGCCAATTTGTGCATGGCCGCCAGCAGAAGAAACTTCGCTTTTGCCTTTAAAGGCTTCGTCGAACGATTCTTTTTTGTCAACAGACTCTTTGGCCTTGGGTTTGGTAGTTATAATTATTCTCTTCCCCGGGCCCTGAATGGATTCAACCATATTATTCTCCCTTGTAACTTCCTTGTTAAAAAGGCATATTTTCCCTATTCCCAATTAAATTATCGTCAGCTTTGCCCAAAAAGTTTAGAGTGCACGTTCAAAAATTTTTCCTGGGATCGATCTTGTGTTTGTATCTGGAATTGCCGATATGACAGCTAGAATATATTTTCGGAGGCAGAACATGCAGAAAAAACTGCTTAAAAGCGCTATCCTATCTTCATTGCTGTTACTGGGTTCAGGTGTTCCGGTTTCAGCCGATTTCAACAGTCACTTTTCTGCCGGTGAAACTGCTTTTGCTTCCCAGAATTTTGCTTCTGCTGCCGAAAATTTTGCTGCAGCTCTTAAGTATGTTCCTGAAGATCTGCGGTCTCGCTTTCGCTATGGTCAGGCTTTGTTTTCTCTGAATCGCTATTCAGAAAGTCACTCTCAGTTCCAGGCGATTTTGCAGAATTCACCAAGCAACATTATCGCCAGAGTTTATCTGGCTGAAAATCTTGTTAAGCTGCAGCGATCTGCTGAAGCACGCACTCAGCTTGAGTGGATAATAAAAGTTCAACCAGGTCATACCCGCGCTCAACAGCTGCTTGCAGAAATTTCAGGCAAACAGGCACCTGTAGCAGCTGTGCCCGTCAGCAAATCTGCCCCTCAGAATCCCAGAAAGTCTGGCAATCAAACTAAATCGAAGTCACAGGCTGTACCTGCAGCCGAAGTGGTGGCCACCGTTCCTCAGGCTTTTGCGCCCGTTCCTTTTATTGCCGGAAAACCGGCTAAAACCGCTGCCAGAGTTGCTGATGCCAAACCTGAAAAGATTCTGCCACCAGCGGCCGCCAGTGTTGCTTCTTCCGATCTGGACTCTTATCTTGCAATTGCCGGCAACTCTTTGCTGGTAAACCTGGAACAGGCCAGATACAGCCTTGAGCAGGGAGACAGCAGAGCGGCCGCAGCTAAACTTATTGTTGCAGAACAGCTGGCGAGAGATGGTCGGGACAACCGCAGATTTCTTGAAGTTCAGATACTCAACAGTCTGGTTTTATTGTATAATCGCGATTTTACCGGGTTTGGTCAGCATGTGATGCAGCTGAAACCGGTTCTGTCGGCCGAATCTTATCAGTCATTTCTCGATATTTACAATCAGGGTGCTGCTTTGAAAGACTCAGTTGATCAGGGCAGGCTGGTTGCTGGCATTGCCATGGGTGCGGGTCATTATGCAGTAGCGGCACGTCTTCTGGCAGAAGCCTTCAGCAAGTTTCCCAATGATATGCTGATCGGAGGCATGCTTGCCGATGCTCAGATTCAGAGTCTGGATTATAAAGGCGCGGAAGCAACCCTTTCGCAGCTGGCCCGTATCGATGCAGACAATGGCGAGGTATGGTTCAATCTGGCACGTTTTTATCTGACAGTTGATTATCGACCTGAACAGGTGCGCACTTATGCAACCCATGCCGCGAAACTAAGGCCTGATGATGCCAGAAATGGCATTCTACTCGCTCTGCTTGATTATTCGCAGGGTAAAATTGATTCGGGTGTGGAAAGAATCAATTCTCTGTTACCGGCAGTCAAAGATCCGGCCCTGAAGAGCATCTGCACCAGAATCATCGCCGACGGCAAGTCCAGTACTGCCGGAAAACTGAATTTTGTCAGCGTTCTGGCACTTCCCGGCGCGCGCCATGCAGCCAAAGACAGTTATCGAATGCTGGGTGAAGATTATCTCAAGCAGGGCTCATATTTTACCGCCATGAAGCATTTTCGGGCTGCCGGGGACAATGCGGAAATCGGCCGCACCTGGCTGGGTCTGGCATCTTCGCTGCACACATCCGGAGAAACCAGTCTGGCGGCGACAACTGCTGGGTATGGTTTGAATGTGTTGCAGTCTGAGTTGGCGGCCAACCCTGGAAACAGCCGGGCACAACTGTATCTGGCTCTTTATCATTATGAACGTGGCGATAAAGTTGCTGCCAGACAGGCCATCGAGCGTGGGCTTGCCTCGCAGACCTGTGAACGTTCGACACGAACACGTCTCACTGCTATTCTAAGCGCTATCAGTTCGTGATTTTCTTTGTTGTTGCAGAATTTTTACTCAGGGCTGACGCTACAGCCTGACTGAATTCAGCCATTCTGAATGGTTTGCGCAGAAAGCCGCAGATGTCGAGATGTTCCATTTCAGAGAGGTCGTTTTCTTTAGCAAACCCCGATGAAACGATGACCTTGCAGCTGGGCTGCATTTTTTTGAGAGTCACAAGAGTTTCTTTGCCACCCATTTTCGGCATGATCATGTCCAGTATTATCAGATCAAATTCCGGGGCGTTGGCAACGATTTCAATCGCTTCCATGCCATCGCTGGCCAATGTAACTTTGTAGCCCAGAGACTCTAGTATTGTTTGGCCAATAGAGCGCAAAAATTCTTCATCATCAACGAGAAGAATTCTGCCGGAACCGTGAATGATTGTTTGTTCCGGCTTGTCTTCGACACTATTCTGGGAAGACAGAGGCAGATAGACATGAAAGACGGTTCCGACCCCGACTTCGCTGTAAACATTAATGGCACCGCAATGGTCTTTGATTGCTCCGTAAACAATTGCAAGGCCCAGCCCGGTTCCTTTGCCGCTTTCTTTAGTGGTAAAAAAAGGTTCGAATATTCTTTTCTGAATTTCAGGTGTCATGCCGCAACCAGTATCTCTGACCTCGACTTCGACATAATTGCCCGGAGTTAATTCAAACGGGTTCATGCGACAATAATCAGCGTCAAGAACCACGTTGCGAACCATGAAGCTGAGTTTTCCACCATCCGGCATTGCATGACTGGAATTGATGCCGAGATTGAGAAAGACGTTCTGCAGCAGGGTCTCATCCCCAATTACTACACATGATTTCGCCACATTCTCAAAACTGATCGATATGTTCTTGTTAAGGGTGCGGTTGAAAATTTCGATAGATTCGGCTATTACCCGGGCAATATCAACCGGTCTGCTTTCTTTGCCGCTCTTTCTGGCGAATGTCAGCAATTTTCGGGTTAAGTCAGCAGCTTTTTGCGTTGATTTCAGAATCAGGTTGAGAAAGGTCTTTTGATCTTTTGGGCTGTTGTCAAATTCTTTCAAAAGCTCAGTAGCACCCATGATACCCGACAGAATGTTGTTGAAATCATGAGCGACACCGCCGGCAAGCTGCCCTACCGCATCCATTTTCTGGGCCTGAACCAGTTGCTCCTGTAGTTTTTCTTTTTCAAAGGCAGCCTTTTTGCTGAGAGTGATATCGCGCCAGGTCATATGCACCATCCTGGAACCCCTGATCAGGATTGGCATCAAGGCAAGGTCGACACTGAATGTTGAATTGTCCGGCTTTTTGAACAGCCATTCAAATCGGCCATAGCCTTGTTCCAATGCCTGCTCAATGTGTTTGTTCATCCGTTCGGCTGAAGGCTGTCCATCTGCCTGGGAAGAAGGTGAAATATCGGCCGGAGTAAGACCAAGCAACTGGCTTTTCGTTTTCAGGCCGGTAAGCGACAGGGCGGCCTGGTTACATTCAACAAACCGCCCGTCTTTCATCAGGGCTATGGCATCAGAAGAGTTTTCAAACAGCCTGCGGAAGGTTTCTTCGCTCTCTTTCAGTTGATCTGCGGCTGCGTGCTTTTCTGATGTATCACGAATAAAGGTACAGACCAGAGTGCTCTGCCCACGTTCGTTTCTGGCAATAGGAAATTTGCTTATCTGCAAAAATTTGCTTACACCGGTCGGCGATTTAACTTCGATTTCTTTTTCGACAAAGCCATTTTCACCAAATGCCCTGGTTTCAAGATCATTGAGCTGGTCAATCTGATTAGATTCGTTGCAGGATTCATTCAATTCAGAAATATTGTTGATTGTTGCAAGTCTGGGAAAAAAGACCTCAGCTTCCTTGCTTGTCAATGCGATACTGCCATCCTGTCGGCTTATTATCAGGCCCATTGGAGCGTGATCGACTATTCCCTGCAGCAGATTTGCCAGATATCTGATGCTTCGGCCAAAGTATCTGCTCAATGCATAAGCAATCAGCATGGACACAACGCTCAAAACAGCGATCAGAAGTAACATTTTTTCCAGATTTTTTGCCTGACTTTCGCGCAGGCCGGTAAAGTCGATGCCAATCCTTACCGTACCAAGTATTTCGTTATCGATGCCGCCGCGGTAAGGAATGATGACCTCATTGATTATCAGGCCATTCATGCTCTTTTCTGATACAGAGGGTGAATTTTGCGTCAGGCACTGCTGATTTTCCTGCCGGGCGTCCGGAGCAATCACAGTGTCATTACGACTGGGATTGCTGTGAGCGAATATTTTGTGGTCAAGATTCTCTACTGATATATAAGTAAGCTCTTTAACCACTGAAGTCAGCTCAGAGACGAGCTTTCGGGTATGAAATTTTCCGGAGAAGCTGACACGACTGATTGATTCGCTTATGGTTACCGCGATGGCAACCG
>CAZPCO010000217.1:0-6151 GCA_964585025.1 uncultured bacterium
TGTTGTTTTGCCGGTTGTGCAGCGCCATTCATCCGCTCCCCGCGTAAGGTTTTATTGAATTGTATCAGTAAGGCTGTTAGAATGCCCTTAAAAATGCCAGTCAGGAAAGGACTCGATCATGAACCTCTTTAGAACCGATCTGCTTCAGGCCGGCCCGCCCGCCGATATTTCCGTGCCGCGCAAGAAGAACATGATGTGCCTTAACGAAAGCGTTCTTGACCCATATCAGACTATCGATGAAGCTTTTCATCAGACGATGCAGCAGATCAGCCTCAACCGCTACTTCAGCGGTGTAACCCAGGAACTCAAGCGCCTGCTGGTCGACTATGTCGGTCATGGCCTATCGAGTGACCATCTTCTCTGGGGAAACGGCGCGGATGATATGCTTTACGCGGCTTTTCTGGCTGTGCGCGAGAACAACGACGCGTTTGCCCTTTCCCTGGCACCATCGTATTTCGATTATTCGACTTATTCGCGGGCCGTCGGGCTTGGCATAAAGTTCATGGATTTTCTGCCTGATTTTGACTTCGATGAGCGCGAATACGTCAAGATTCTCAATTCTGAAAACTGCCGGCTCGGCATTCTCTGCAATCCGAATAACCCGACCGGGCATCTGCTGAGCGAAGAGAAGATTCTCTACGTGCTCAACAATACCAGCAAACCGGTGCTGCTCGACGAGACATATTTCGAATTCAGCGGTATAACCTGGGCGCACCGCATCAAAGACTTCAGCCATCTGCTGATCGTCAGATCATTTTCAAAGTCTTTTTCGGCCGCCGGTCTGCGGTTTGGCTATATCATCAGCCAGCCGCAGAATATCACCGAGTTGCGTAAGGTTCAGACCATCTTCAATACCAGCATTATGGTGCAGGCATTCGTGATGACGATGTTGATGAATCGCGACCTGTTTCTGCGCCATACCCGCAATGCCGTCGCCCTGAAAAAAGACCTGTTCAATGAAATGCAGAAAATTGACGGCCTCCAGGCGTATCCGTCGCATACCAATTTTGTGACTTTCACCGCCGGGGAACGCTCGGCCGCGCTTTTTGAACATCTGAAGAACAACGAGATCGCCATCAGAGATGTCGGCGCCCATCGTCTGCTGAAAAATTGCCTGCGCGTCAGCGTCGGCAGCCTCGAACAGAATAACTATTTTCTGGAGCAGGTGAAGGCTTTTCTCGTCAGATGATGACTGAATGAGTAAAGCTGGTTCTTGAATGCGGGCCGTCGAATCGACCCGGCTTTGCTTTTGCAGTATTGAATAAATGAGACCGGGGCCTCTGGTTGACAGAAGCCCCGGTTTTTATATAAGCCTTAGATCTGGTTGCCATCGTCTTCTAGGAAGCCCTGAAGGCTGCTTTAAAGCGATCGGCAGATCGAAGGTTATCGACAGCAGCAGGTCAGTTGCGGTGCGGACATTGCGCCACCGGGCGCGAAAGCAGGTCAAGTGGAGTGCCGCCGGCTTTGAGATGATGATTGTGGCTTGATTTTTCCTGGCCCAGACTGAAGCGCATCGCTTCGGAAGTTTCGTCTTCGCGACGGCGCTTTGGACAATGGCCAGGATGCCCGACGGTTTCCACCTTGATCATGTTGGTGCCGCCGCTTCTGCCAACCGGAATGCCGGCGATCATGATAATCGTGTCGCCTTCTTTGATTACGCCGGTTTCAAGGCTGAGTCTGACTGACTCACGGTACAGCTCTTCGATGCTCCGGTAATGGCTGCCCATGATCGGCGTGATGCCCCAGTTGATGCTGAGCTGGTGGAACAGGCGCTGATTCGAGACGACCGCGATGATCGGGATGCTTGGTCTGAGGCGGGAAAGCGCCTGTGCGGTGCGTCCGGTTTCAGTCACGGTAATGATCGCCGTGGCATGCAGATTGTAGGCGGTAGCGATAGCGGCGTTGGTGACCGCACTGGTGCGGTCGGAAAATTCTTCGTTGGCGGCGAAATTATTGTAGATGCGTTTGTAGTCGATGGCATCCTCAGTGTTGCGCGAGACGCGGTCCATGAGTTTTACGCATTCGACCGGGTATTTACCGATCGATGTTTCGCCGGAAAGCATTATGGCAGATGTGAAGTCATATACGGCATTGGCGACGTCAGACACCTCGGCGCGGGTCGGACGTGGCGAATCTATCATGGTATGCAGCATCTGAGTGGCGGTGATGACCGGTTTGCCGGCCATGTAGCAACGCCTGATGATTTCCTTCTGAACAATCGGAACTTCTTCGGGAAGCAGTTCGACGCCAAGGTCGCCACGGGCAACCATGATGCCGTCGGCAACTTCAAGTATGTCGTCGAAGTTCTTAAGGCCGGCATGATTCTCGATTTTGGCGATTACCTTGATATCTGGCTTGCCTTCTACGTCGAGGATTGCCTTGACTCTTCTGATCGTGTCACCCGATTCGGTGAATGACACTGCGATGAAGTCGAAGTCGTTGCGGGCTGCAAAGATGATGTCATCGCGATCTTTGGGGGTCGGGTTGCTCATGTTGAGCTGCAGTTTCGGAACATTGACCCCGCGCCTCGATTTGATGCTGCCGTGATTGAGAATGCGGCAGACAATATTGCGGTCATCTGGGATGCTTTCGACAGTCAGTTGAATCAAACCATCGTCGAGAAGTATGGTCGAACCGCTTTCGAGCATCGAGGGCAGGCGGTCGAAAGAAATGCCGAGCAATTCGGGGGTGCCGGTAACTGTTTCGGTGGTCAGAGTTATCTGTTTTCCGGCCTCGAGGTGTATTTTGTCGCCCTCGACCATGCCGGTTCTGATTTCAGGGCCTTTGGTATCCAGCATCAGCGCTACTGGCCTCTTCATTTCTTCGCGAAGCTTCTTTACGGTTGCCACCCGTCCACCATGCTCTTCGTAGTCACCGTGAGAAAAATTCAGACGTGCGACGTTCATGCCGGCTTCGATCAGTTCGCGAAGCACATTTTCCTGTTCTGCGGATGGACCCAGTGTTACCAGTATTTTAGTCTTTCTCATGATGCTTTAGCTCGATGCTTCCTTTCGTTGTGCAAAAACTGTTCAGCTGATTCTGTGAATTAAATATCAAGCAAAATGTATGCCAATAATCTGTATGAAATTTGAGCAGACTATAACCATCGGCTTGTCTAGCGATTGGTTTTAACCTTTTCGTGGGAGATGAATCAGGAGAGGATGAAATTCTGGATTGCCCATTGGCCGATGCCGACGAAAACGCCGAGGACACCGCCCAACCAGATGATCATTGCCATTTCGCGGTCGGCGATGCGGTTAAAAAGTGATTCGAGTTTGATGAGGTTCATGTTGCAGACCTTTTCGACGACTATTTCCTGAACGGAAATTTTTTCGGAAGCCTTTTCGGCAGCCCGGTCGAGCATCTTCGGCACCTGACGCTTCAATACACTGCAGAGCTCTTTTTCCAGCTTGTCCATTACGGACTTTACAAAGCTGTCGGCGCGAAAATTGAAAAAGGGAATCTTGTTGGCAAAAGAGGCGATATAGTCTTTTATCTGCTGTTCGAGGTCGTTGCGGATATTGCGCATCATCTCTTCGACAATCGGCTCGACATCAGCCGGTTCGACCTTTTTTATCAGTTCTTCGACGCTGATCAGTTCGCCTTCGACGATTTTTCCCAGGTTGTTGGCCAGTTCTTTTTGCCGCTTGGGCAGCAACCCCTGGAATTCGAAAAACAACAGTTTGAACTCTTTCTGGGGGTGAAACAACGCCTTGATTGCCAGCCAGTTGGTTACCCAGCCGATCAGGCCGCCCATGAAGGCAGACAGGACAAAGCTGTGAAGAAGCGGATGAAAAAAGAAATCCATTAAGGTCATGCCATCAATCCATGCCTGTTCTTATATATCCCCGAGACATCGTAAATATGCCAATGTCTTGCGCCAGTCATTATATCACAACGGCCGATCGTAACTAAGCTTAATCTTGTTTGCCCTGTCAAACAGGAAATTTACATCATGTAGTTCAAGTTTCAGGCAGGTCAGGCGTTTGCATAAGCATCGCTTGTTTTTGCCAGGACGGCATAATGCCGCGTGAGCCATGGATGGCGGAAGCGGCCGAGCACCCCATAATCCCCTGCAAACGATGCCGCTAAGACCGGACGTTTTGCCTGGAGGGCAAAACGCGGGCGATTGCCGCAGGATGCGGCTTAGAGCCCGTGTTCCGGTCGTGCGAGCAGAGTGAGCAGATGGGATTATGAGGGTGCAAAGCATAGGAAGTGCAAATATCGAAGCGCATGAGGATGCAAGCGCTGCGATTGAAGATCGCAGGGCGTTGCAACGACTGACCTGCCAAAATAAGGCCAGAGAAAAGAAGGGTTCCCGTTCGCCCTGTCTTGTCTCCCTTAAGGGTGAGCGCAAGCTTGGTATAAAAATCTGATACGTGGTTTATTCGTCTGTTGATGTGGGTGAAATCGTAACCGTTGCCGAAGTCGCCAGGTTGAGAATGGTCGACAACGACAAAGTTAAATTATCGTTTATAAAATTGCCTTTGCTGTCGATAGTGCCGGTGACTGTGACAGGGAGGTGGGAACCATGAGGGTCATAGCTCTGATCCTGGCCCTTATCACAAGCGTTATCGGCTTTGCTGTTAGTTACGATTTCGCTTATCGAAAGGTTACAGGCGTTCTCTATGCTCCATCCGCCACGATGCAGTCGACTACCGCGGTAACAACCGACCGGTAGAAGTTCGTAACGGGGGGAACAGGCCGCTCAGCCATGCAGATGGCAGGGCGGTCTGTTCTGTTTATGGTCGATTTAAAAATCTGCGGTAATCTTCTGCAATTGCTTGACGGAGGCTGACCTCACTGTTATAATCACGCCACTTATTTAAAGGTTTCTGGAGGGTTCGATGAACAAAAATTTCTTTTTTACCTCTGAATCGGTTACTGAAGGGCATCCCGATAAGGTCGCCGACCAGATTTCCGATGCAGTTCTCGATGCAATTCTTGCTGGTGATCCAAAGGGCCGCGTTGCCTGTGAAACAGCCGTAACCACCGGTCTCGCCATCGTCATGGGCGAAATCACCACCAAAACCTATGTCGACGTTCAGTCGATTGCCCGCAAGGTAATCAGCGAAATCGGTTATACCAACGCTGATTTTGGTATTGATGGAAAAAGCTGCGGCGTTCTCGTCGCTCTCGACGAACAGTCTCCTGACATCGCCCAGGGCGTCAATCATGCCCAGGACGGCACTGACAAAGATGAAGATCTCAACGTCGGCGCTGGCGACCAGGGAATGATGGTAGGCTTTGCCTGCAATGAAACCCCTGATTATATGCCCGCCCCGATTTACTATGCGCACAATATGTGCCGCAAACTGGCTGAAGTTCGCAAGAACAAGGTTGTCGACTATCTGAGACCAGATGGCAAAGGTCAGGTCACGGTTGAATACCGCAATGGCAAAGTCGCCAGAGTCGACGCCGTCGTTCTTTCCACTCAGCATGATCCTTCCGTTTCCCATGCCAAAATTACCGAAGACATGGTAGAAAAGGTTATCAAGAAGGTTATTCCGGCCAACCTGATCGACGACAAAACCAAATTTTACGTCAATCCGACCGGTCGTTTCGTCGTTGGCGGACCACAGGGCGACTCCGGTCTGACCGGCCGCAAAATCATCGTCGACACCTACGGCGGAATGGCTGCCCACGGTGGTGGCGCCTTCTCGGGCAAAGATCCGACCAAGGTCGACAGATCTGGCGCTTATATGGGCCGCTATATCGCCAAAAACGTCGTAGCTTCAGGCCTCTGCGACCGCATCGAACTGCAGATCGCTTATGCAATCGGCGTTGCCAAGCCCCTGTCCGTGCATGTAAACACTTTTGGCACCGGCAAACTTGCTCCTGAAAAAATCGAAGAAATCATCAGTAAAGTATTCGACCTCAGACCAGGCGCGATCATCAAGAACCTCAATCTTCGCCGCCCCATTTATCGACAGACTGCTGCTTACGGTCACTTCGGCCGCAACGACATCGACGTCCCCTGGGAAAAACTCGACAAGGTAGCTGAAATCAAAAAGCTCGCCGGTATCTGATTGTAATTGTAACCGCCCGGCAGATGCCGGGCGGTTTGCCATATCTGGAGGCAATTTTGACCAACCACAGACTTTGCAGGCTGATGTCCGTTTTTGTGACAATGTTTTTGTCGCTGTCTGTG
>CAZPCO010000218.1:0-6110 GCA_964585025.1 uncultured bacterium
GTCTTGAAGAAGCTGGCGATGATGGGCGGCATGTATATCTCCTGCAGGTTTCGCTGGTAGCTGACTGTCTGCTCAAGGGCCCGCGAATTTTCATGGTGCTGCGCACCCTCGATGATCTGCAATGCGACATCGTTAAATCACTACCCGAAGTAAAAGATCTTGAAAATGAAAAGTTCGACCGGTCCTTCAAGATGGTCGTTACTACCGATAAGCAGCCAGAACAGCTCCGGGACGGCATCGAATCCATCTCAGAAATCGAAACCGTAGAGGTTACCGACATCACCGCCGGAGGTGGCGCTGCAAGCGCTGCGCCTGCACCTGCGCCAGTCGCCACACCGCCGCGGCCTTCGGCTCCAGCCGCGTCAGCGCCGCCGCCGGCACCAAGAACACAATCAGCACCGGTTGCCGCTTCGGCTCCACAACAGCCGCAGGTTCAGGTTCAGGAATATCATCAACAGGCACCAGCACCAGCGGCAGCTCCTGCTCAGGCCAGCCCGCAGCCAGCTGCGTCCACAACAGAAGCCATGCCGGCTGGTGAAGAAGAAGAAAAGGCCAAGGAAGTCATCGAACTGGTTCAACTGGTTACCTTCACCATGGCCGGCGAAACCTACGCTCTCGAAATTCAGCAGGTAGAGGCGATCATCAACCTGGTGCCGATAACCCGGGTTCCTAAGGCCCCCACCCATATCGATGGAGTCATAAACCTGCGTGGCGAAATTGTTCCGGTTATCAACACCAGGCGCCGACTGCGGCTTACTGAGCTTGAACGCAAACCCAGCAACCAGATCATCATTCTTTCCTTTGAGGACGAAAAGGTGAAAGCAGGCTTTCTGGTCGACAGCGTCCAGGAGGTAATCAGACTGCCTGAATCTGCGATAGAACCACCCAGCCGTGTCAGCGAAAGCGTTGATGTCGAATATCTGCGCGGCGTTGGCAAAATCGATAACCGGATCATCATTTTATTGAACGCCAATCGTATAGTTTTTGGCAAGATTCCTGAAGCAACCTGATTCTGCGCCGACACCACCATCTCTGAGCTTGTCAAGCCTGGATTCAATTTTATAAAGATCAGATGACAAGCAGCCCCGCATATTTTTTTAAATTGTCTTGATCAGACAAACTATGCTAAGTTAACTGCAAAACTAAAAGCCCGTTTGGGGTGCGAGGGTAAAATGTATTCAATCAACAAAAAAATGCCGGAAAAAATCCGGAAATATTATATCTACCCGGTTGCGGAAGGACTGGTTCTCGCTACGCTTGCTCTGTTCCTCACCGCCGTGACCTCTTACTTCATCTATCACCATGCCCTGCTGGCAATCAAAGCAGAAATTAAAGATGGACTGCTGCGCACGGCCTCGGGGATTGCCGCCTGCCTCGACGGCAACCAGCTCGCATCGTTCGATGCACCTGAGAAGAAAAGCCTGCCCGAGTATAAAGCAACCGTATCTTTGCTGCAAAAGGCCAGGCTGGCTACCAAACACTGCACTTATCTATACATTAACCGCATTGCCAGCGGATCGGTCGTATTCATTGTCGATCCAACACCGATAGACGAAAGCGGTGTACCTCTCTTTACCGACGAAAAGAATATGGAGCCCTCGATTCCCATGACTCCATATGCCTCACCCAGTACAGAACTGATGGAGGCACTGGCCAGTCAGACACCAATCGTATCTGCCGAAGCCTATTCTGACGAATGGGGCACCTTCTACAGCGCCTATGTACCAATATTCGACACAAACAGACGTTTTGTCGGCACATTGGGAGCCGATCTGCGCATTAACGACATGCTGGCACGCTGCAAACCCATTGAAGACGCAACCAAAAGGGCTTTCTTCGTATCATGCGCGCTCAGCCTTCTCTGCGGCACCCTTATCTGGTTCACACGCCGGTTCTCTCTGCAACTCAACGAAAGCCGGTTCACGCTGCTCGAAAATTTTCTCGCCGCCAGGGAATTTGCCGACCAGAGCTCTATCAGCATCGGCAAACAGTTGAGCAGAACCGCCAGACTGTTGCACAACATTGCCAACCGGATGGAAACAATCAGGGCAGCCTCAAAATCAGAACAGGCAGCATTGATCGACAACGAACACGCCAGACTGACGGCACTCGCTGAAAAAATACAGGCGGTGGGCGAGCTCAAATGCGGCAGAACAACAGCTGAACTCAATGTTTTCAAAACATCCGATGTGCCTGTATTTCTGACCGCCCTGATGAAGGAGCACTGCCCGAATCATGCGAATCTTGCCATCAACATCGACAAAGAGATTCCCCAGGAATTGTACGGTTCAGTAGAAACCTATGAAGAACTTCTTGGCCAGATGGGTCAGTTTTTTCTCAAGATGTTCCCTGGAAAAATCGAAGGCACGATCAAAATGGCTCATGAAGGCAACAAGGACGTGATTTTGCGCCAATGCATGCAGGCGAATACCTCTGACATCGATTCTCACAGACAGGAACTGCTGAAAAAACTCTGTGACCGCTGCAAAGACGCAGATTTCTTTTCTGATATCGAGCTGGCAGAAGCTGTTGCTGTGCCAATCGTCAGAGAACTGATCTATCTGCTGAACAGCGACATCGATCTGGTAATGGAAAACGGTCAGTTCAAAATCAGCTTTGAAACGCTGTTTCAGAAGACCCCGGAGGCACAGGACTCCGAAGAGGAATGATATGACCATTTTAAAAGGCAAGATTCCTCCATCAATTCTGATCGTT
Organism: uncultured bacterium; assembly: GCA_964585025.1. GTDB lineage: Bacteria > Muiribacteriota > Ozemobacteria > Ozemobacterales > Ozemobacteraceae > Rifleibacterium. Next base: position 2,716 of record CAZPCO010000218.1, read on the forward strand.
ATTCTGGCGGCCGCCACCGGAGAAATCTGCGCCGGCATCAACTCAGTATTGTTTCCGGTCACTTCACACAATGCTGAATACGGAGATTAAAGGCAGTATTGTCTGATTTTTGAGGCAACGCCACCATCCTCTGTCGGATCGCACAGTGTACAAATTTCTGCGTGCGTATTATACTTTTGTGTACAACAAAAATCAATCAGATGAAAGTATTACCGGGTTTGTATCACCATATATGCAGATTGGAGCAGTCTTCCCGTGGACCTGCTATGCAGGACCGCGGCAAATGACATATTGCGAAGCAAACAGGTTGAGATTGCTTCGTCGCTCTGCTCCTCGCAATGACAAGCGATCACAGAGCATCGGCTCGTGAGTCAAGTTTACTGAGCCGGTCTCGACTGGGCGAAGAAGTCGAAAGATCGACATGGTCGCTTCGACTCCGCTCAGCGAACAGACTGGTTATCTTGTTTTGAGGGCTGCCAGAATACGTGCAGCAGCATGGCGAACCATGTCGTTTTCGTCTTCAGCGGCTTCCTGGGCAATCTGGCCAAGCTCGGAAATCTGCAGTTTGGCAAGAGCTTCAAGCGCATTCAGGCGGTTGAACCATATTTCATCTTTCAACAGCCGGCGCAGTGGAAATTCAGCCTGAGGTGAGCCCAGATCACCGATGGCATCGATGCTGAAAAATAGTGTGTCGCGATCTTTGAGAACCTCGACGAGCGGCTTGACGAATTTTTCGTCTTTAAGCTGCCCCATAGCTCTTACCAGATTGATTTTGTAACGGCGACCAGCCTTTTCGAGTTTATTGATGAGCATATCCGGCTGAAGTCCACCAACTTTTGACAGACTTTCCACGGCTGCAGCACGCACCTGTACAGATTCATCATCGAGCAGGGCCAGAATCGGCTCAACGGCACTGGCGCGATTACACGCACCCAATGCTTCAACGATGCGTTTACGGATAAACCACTCGCTATTGCCGAGATGCTTTTTGAGAATCTCGACAGCAGCATCGGTGCCGATACGACCCAGTCCTTTAACACAGTAAAGGCCTCTTTCAAGAGGTTCTGTGGCCAGCTCTTCGCTGAAGAGCTTCAATGATTCAGGGTTTGAGGCTTCAGAGAGAAATTTCAAAACCCACATACGCCGATCACTGTCCAGTGAGCGGTATTTTTCGAGCATTTCATGCACGATTGTGCCCTGGCGGGGCAAAAGATACCTGATACACTGCGAAATCTTCGTCTCATCGGGGAAATTGAGATAATAGCTCACCAGCACATCGTCAACTTTGCGTGATGGCGGCATCATGGCAATTGCTTTAACTGCCGGAATCACCAGATCAGGTGTTTTAATCGACAGTGCTGCCTTAAGACCTTCGAGGGCCGGTTCAAATTGAAGGGTCCCAAGGATCCCGGATGCTTCGATAAAGAATTTATGTCGGCCGATATCCAGCCTGGTTGAAAGGTATGTCGCCCCGGTTTCTTTTAAATGTTCGCTGAACAGTCTGGCTACCAGCTGCTTTTCGACGACGCTGCCTGTTTCCAGGACAGCGGCAAGCTTATCGAGTCTGTTTTCAGAAACATTTTTGAGAGCGGGCAGAATCAGTTCGAAAAAACTGTCAGGCTTGTTGAAAGCCGATTCCAGAATCGCATCAAATGAATCCGGGGCGACGTTGTTGTTCATAATCAGTTAGGAGCCGAAACCGGGCCTTCATACTTTTCGACGAGGAAGTTTTCGCGGCCGACAACCTTGCCGTCAGCTTCAAATTCGAAAACATAGTTACCGGGTGCCGGAAAGGCAAAATTGCTGAGCACGATCATCGACCTGGCGACAAGACCAGGCTGCCCCTGAATCGGAGCCGATGGTTTGACTTTTGGAATTTCGACACCGGTGGGAGGAATAATATTGAGCGTTACGTTGACCTTGCCGACTATCTCACCCCATTCAATAAACAGACACAGCTTCGGAAACGGCAGCGGAAAACTCTGCACCAGAAGTTTCGAACCCAGCACCCCCATGAGGCTAACACGGCCGCCAACTTCCTGACGGATATCTTCACAAACCAGAACACATTTGTATTTCAGACTGCTCATTTCATTTTCCTTTATGCTTATCTCAGGGTTTGATTCCCTGGTTCCTTCTTCTTTCGAGATAGCTCCGCAGAATCAGGGATGCCGCAACGGCATCGATGACGTCGCGGCGCTGCTCACGGCGCATTCCAGATTCAATCAACGAAGCTTCGGCGATTTTACTGGTGAAGCGTTCGTCAAAAAAGTCTATCGGCAGGGCGCTTCTTTTTCCGAGCTCATTTTTAAAGTATCTGGCACGTTCGCATGATTCACGCTCGACACCGTCAAAAGACACAGCCAGACCAATGACTATCGCATCGACCCCTTCGCTGTCGATGATTTTAAGAACGTCATCGACAGCGGTTTTGCCGGCCTTCACCACCGAATGTGGTGAGGCGGCAATTTCGAGGCGATCGCAGGTTGCGACCCCGATGCGCTTCTGGCCGACGTCGAGGGCGAGAATCTTCATCAGCTGGCCAGCGCCTGTGAGATCAGTTTTTCGGCTTCGACAAGCGCCGCATCGATCTTTTCGACATCCTTGCCGCCGGCGGTTGCCATGTCAGGGCGGCCGCCACCGCTGCCACCAGCTATTTTAGCGATATCTTTGATCAGTTTGCCTGCATGCAGGCCCTTTTTAACCAGGTCACCGGTCAATTTAAGAACGAACCCAGCCTTTTCGCCGCCCGTGGCAAGAAGTACCAGGGTTTTTTCGCCGGCATTGCCGACCAGTTCGTCGGAGATTTCTTTCATTTCATCGACGCTGAGACCTTCTGTGCGTGACAGAATCACCGACATACCACCGATCTGTCTGGCATTTGCCTTAACAGTTTCAAGACGACCGCGGGCATCTGATTTGCGCATTTTATCAAGTTCACGGCGCAGTTCGCGTGCTTCAGCCACAAGCTTTTCAGCTTTGAGCATGAGACTCTTCTGATCGCAATCCATTACTCTGGCCAGGTCGCGTTCAAACCTGCGCATGTCGTGCAGAACATCAAGTGAGGAAGCACCGGTAACCGCTTCGATGCGGCGCACCCCGGCAGCGATCGATGATTCACCCGCAATCGAAAAGAGGCCAATTTCAGCAGAATTGCCGATATGAGTGCCACCGCAGAGTTCTTTTGAATAGTTTCCGACGCTGATTATGCGGACACGGTCGCCGTATTTTTCCCCAAACAGGGCCATGGCACCAGTTTTAACCGCCTCATCGTAACTCTTTTCATCTACATGCACTTTGTGAGCTTCAAGAATCTGCTCGTTAACACGGTTTTCAATCTTTTCAAGGGTTTCAGGACCGATGGCTTCAAAATGAGTAAAGTCGAAGCGCAGACG
>CAZPCO010000219.1:0-6107 GCA_964585025.1 uncultured bacterium
CCGGGCAATTGATGATTCCATACTATCAGACGCCCGGTACATACAGGGCCAAGGTGAATGTTTTTGAAGATGTAAACGGCAACAGCAGCCGTGATTTCAACGAACCATACGGGCTTTTCGATGCCATTGCCGTAGTTCCCGCCTGCAAATTGATTTCGATAGAGAACCCGGTCGTCGATATGGGTTGTCTCGATCATGGCCAGATATCGCGCGAGATGTTTCTTGGCTTTCTGAGCGGCGGCAACGGGCCGCTTGGCAATCTGAAGCTCACCCAGACTGGCGTTCCGGCAGATTATTTTACCCTCAATTTCCCGAAGGAAGGCTCAGGCCTGGCTGTGGGCGAAAAGGCTTCTGTAGGCATCACAGCCGCCCCTCACGTTGGCATACCCTATGGCGAATACACGATAGGCTTTGCCATATATGACGATGACGATGACGACGATGTTCTCGATGCCGGTGAAACGAAAGGCGAATTCTCGGTAAAAATTGCGGTAGGCAAAAAGCTCTTCAGTCTGGATCCGGCAAACGTAAGTTTCACCGGTGCGACACCGGCATCGGTCATCGAGGGCCTTGCCTTTTCAGTCAGAAACGACGGCGTCTATGCTTTGACTTATCTGACTGGTATTTCAGGTGATTTAACCCATACCAATGGCATCGATGTCATTGCAGCCGAGAATATCGTCGCCTTTCTTCCCGAACGCGTCGATGGTGGGGCACAGCAACCTGCCGAGGCCGGTGTTTACGTTCCGGCAGGCACCCCCGTTGGAACCTATGAAGGTAATCTGACTATATTTGAAGATACCGATGGCAACGGCATTTGTGACCCGCTCGAAGAGAAACGCGATCTGGTCGTCACTGTTTCGGTCAAAGCCCAGGCCGGGGTGCAGGTCGTTGAATCCTTTGTCGATGTCGGTGATGCAACCGCAAACTCAAGCATTTCCAAGAGTTTTCTGTGCCGCAATATCGGTAACGTCGACCTGACGCGTCTCAACATCGAGAAGGTCGATCTGATTTCCGGTGCGTCTTCTATTTCCAGAAACGATGTTGTGTTTGGAACCGAGCCTTCTACCGTGGCCGCCGGGCAGATGTTCTACAAAGATGTCAGCATCGATGTGCCGGCAGGGCAACCTGACGGCCAGTATGTCGGCCGGATGGCCTGGCTCTTCGAGGACAACTACACTCAGGATGGTCTCAGGGAACCGGAAGAGCCGCAAAGTGCCTTCAACATTTCCTGCCAGGTCGGTCAGCTCGTTATCGAAGTGCCTGAAACCAGTGTAAGCACATCAGGATATCCAAATGCGACTTCGGCGGCCGCTGTATTTTCGGCTAGCAATATCGGCACTCTGCGACTGGTTAACCCGGTTGCCACCGCCTCCGAACTCGTTTGCGGCGCTAACGTCATTCCGGCAGCAGAAAGCCTTTTCCAGCCTTCGACGATTGGCTATATCGTGCAGGGTCAGACAAAGGCAGTTTCCTGGCAGGTAAATATTCCGGCAAATACGCCCGCAGGCGTGTATACCGGTATGGTAACCGTCTGGAACGATGCCAATCGTGACGGGCAGATCGGTGTTGCAGAAGTCAAAGATAGCGCTGCCCTTGAACTTACGGTTAATTCAAAACGCGACCTGACGGTCGTTCAATGGCCGAGGCTCGATCTGGGGCTTTCGGCAGCGAATCTGACCGCCAGTCGCAGCTTTTTGATCTTCAATTCAGGCAACCTGCCGTTAACTGACATTATAGTTGTCAAAGACGCCCTTTTCCAGGGTGGTATCGATACCATACCTGTTGAATCCGTAACTTTTGAAGTTCCGGCTGGCACTCTGGCTGTCGGAAATTTCCTGACCGCAACCGTTTCGGTGGCTGTTGGCGCGCAGTTGACCGGTAATTACCTCGGGAACTTCAGGGTTTATTCCGATTATCTGCCTCCAGCAGGATTTACCACCGAAGAATCGGCTCAATGTGAATTGCGTCTCGGTATCGCCAAAAAAGATTTCCAGATTTCTACACCGGTAGATTTCCCCGAGGCGTTCCCTTACCAGCAGAATGTGCCCAGCGCAGACGGAACGATCACCAATGCCACTGAATTCGCCCTGTCAAGAATCAGATGGAAGGTTGAGAATCTGGTTTCAGATACGGGCGGAACCATTGCCTCATCAGGTTTCACTTTTGTGCCTGCTGCTCCGGCATCGCTTGCGGGTGGCACCGGCAAAAACATGAATTATCACGGAGTGGCTGAGATCAAGCCCATTGCTCCGGCAACGCTCGTTGTTCCGGGTAATTACACAGGAACGAATACGGTCTGGGAAGACAACGATAACGACGGGGTTCCGAATCTTGCCCGCGAAACCTGCAAAACCTTCGTCACCAGAATAAGGGTAAAGGATTATCCGGCCCTCGAAATTGTGAATGCATCGGTCGATTTTGGCGAAGTTAAGCAGGGCAGCAGTTCATACAAAATTCCCATCCAAATCAAAAATGTCGGCAATTGTCAGTTGAATGCCGCCAATTGTCCGACTGCCTCTTCATGGTTCCCGACGGCTTTGTTCAACGGCGCTGCGACGATTGCCGGCGCCAACCTCTATGTCGATCCGGTGCCAACCCTCGAAATGGGCCAGACCGGCACCATTAACGTCTGGGCTACCGTTCCACCTGCTATACCGATTGGCGTCTATGAATCGAACCCCGCTGACCCGGCCAGATTGGCAGGTGTAGGCGGAGGAGACACCATCCTGTGCAAAGTGACGGTTCTGTTTGGAGACGTTACGCCTCCAGACGGGGTAATCGTAACCGACGAAGGGCCTTTTACCACCTCGAATACCCAGCTTTCAGCTTCCTGGACAGAAAGTCATGACCTGGAATCTGGCTTGCAGGGTTATGAATTCGCAATTGGCACAACCCCAGAAGGGGTCGATATTCTCGGTTATACAAATGTATTTTCTGCACTCTCGCACACGAAAACCGGCATCACGCCGGTTATTCCAGATGGAACCACCTGTTACATCAGCATCCGCATCTGGAACAACAATAACTTGTCTACCGTTTCAACCAGCAATGGCGTCAGGGTCGATACGACCCCTCCCGATGCCCCTGTCATGAATTCAGAACCGACCTACTCATCGGGAACGGTTAATATCGTAAGTTGTTCGACGGTTGCAGACGCAGTTTCGGGTGGAGTTACCTATTGTTTCGATTGTTCCACAGATCCGGCATTTGGCACCTTACATAGTAGTTCAGTCTGGCTGAACGACCCTGTTTATCAATTTAACGGGCTGATCAACGGCACGACCTACTATTTCAGGGTTCGCGCCAGAGATGCGGCGTTGAACGAAGGTGCTTATTCTTCAGCTGTCAGTTCGATTCAGGATTCGGAGCCACCCTATGCAACTGCCTATTCTGACAATGTTGCCGGCAATAACGATCCAGACTACGTCTGGTCAAGAGATGCCAGCGTATCTTTTGCTGCGACCGGTCTTACCGATAACCTTTCGGGTGTTAAGGACGTATATGTCGAGATCGCAAAAGAAGATACCTTTACGCCGCCTCTGCTCTTTTTTGGCTGGGTTGGCAACACTTCCGGCAGCAAGACATTTACGGTTCCCTCCGCTGCTGATGGAAACAAAATTTATGCGCGGGCGCAGTTCGAAGATGTCGCCGGCAACCGGACTCTGACCTGGCTGAAATCTGATGGCATAACTCTCGACCTTGTCGACCCCGTTGCTGGGGCTACTACCGACAATGTCGCTGATAATGATGATCCTGACAATCAGGTTTCATCCGATTCCTGGATCTATTTCAACTTCACGCACTCCGATGCGGTTTCAGGAGTTAAGGACGTTCACATTCAGGTTGCAGAAGATACCGGGTTCACACAGATTGCCACCAGCACCCTGCTTGGCTCTTCAGTCACTTCATATGGTTATGCCTGGGGTGAGGATGGTAAGACATATTATGCCCATATCAGGGTTCTCGACAATTCGGGTCGTTACAGTGATGGAACCCTGACTTTCGCTGCTGCGACGAATTTTGGCGCCAGATCTGATGGCATCAGAGTCGATCTGACCCCGCCGTCACCAGCAGTGGCAGCCTTTTATATCAACAAAAAGCCAGGCGAATACCTTGGAGAGCCGACTACCGCAACTTCTGTGGTTCGCCTGACTTTTACGGTAAGCGACCCCAGCGGTATTGGCAAGGCTGAAATCAGTAATAACGGCACAGCCTGGACTACTATGTTGAATCCGACGCTTGATCCGGCATCACACCCCTGGACTCTCGAACTTACACCTGGCCCGAAAACTGTGCGGGTGATTTTCACCGATGGTCTTGGTCATGCCTCTGCGGTTATGCAACAGAATATTGACTACTTGCCGATCTATAAGGCATTTATCGGCACCAGGGCCGACCAGAATTATCCGACCGATACTTACGACGAGTATTACGGTCAGAATAAATATGGGGCATCCCGAAAGGATGCAAGCGCTCCCCAGCAGGGCACGTCGTTGCGTCTGGTTAAACCCTGATTACCACTGAAACCACCAGCTGTAGCTCGAGATGTCTGCTCCGGCGGGTGGTGTCATTTCCTGCTTGAACTGTCGTTCCTGCAGAGCATTGACAGCCTGCGCCGGAACTATCTGGTATTTATCGGTCCATGCTGACGCTACCGGCAGTGCGCCTGCGGGGGTGCCGGCCGGCGGGGTCCATTTTTCGAGCATCAGCCCGTCAATATAGGTTGTATCGCCGCTGGCGGTGCCAGATTGAATCAACTTGACCCGGATATTGACCGGGGATGCTGCGACCGGAAAACTGCCAAAATATCTTTTCCAGGTGGTGCTTTTTGCAGTGACTTCGAGAGCTGGGGTGGCGGCCGCTTCGAACCATATCTGCAGCTTCACCATGGCTGTCGCTGAAAGACTTCTGGCCCAGAAACTCACGATATAGGTTGCATTCTGAGTAATGCCGACATACTGTTCGGCCCCGTCAGAATTGAGTTGCCAGCCGTTGGGAACCCCGTCGCCGGCAGTATAATTGCCACGCCATGTTCCTATGATGCCATAGTCGGTCGTATCATCGATTTCAAAACTGGGGTTCTGCACCAGGTTGTTGATTATGCGCCAGTTCATGGTGCCGGTTGCAACCCGGGCGCGAATGAAACTTTCACTTGTCAGAAGGTCGGCTACCTGGGTTGGCCCGGCTGCCATGGCGGTTTCCAGGCTTGTGATCTTACCGGCATCGGGAGTGACATGAATGTAATGATAGCGGTACAGGTCGATCGATCGCCGCAATGCGTCGAGATTCAGCTTGAGGTCTTCTTCACTGAAACGCTGCAGTCTGGTATCCTGCTGCAGAACCGCAACAGTACTCGAAAGCCCGAGAAGAGTGAAGAACATCAGAAGCCCAAGTAATACATAGCCTTTTTTAGCACTCATACAGAAATTATATCAGTTATGACGCTTCATGCTACAACTTTCACCACTCGGCAATACCTTTTGGTCAGAATTTGTCATTGCAAAGAGCAAGGTCTTGAAGAAATCCCGATTTGGCCTGATTGTTTCGCCGCGCTCTCAATGACAAAATTCGCCTTTATCAAAATGCTTCTCTCTGTTGATTAGTGCTTGATCGGTCTCCGAGAATTGTTTCGTTCGGGCCCTTCTTGAGCTTTGTGGTTGAACTGGTTTTCAGGCTGGCTTGCCAGAGGTAACCTGGCGGCAAACCTCTTACTAAGGGATGCCGATTATGAAGTTTTGCGGCAAATAAATTTACATTTTCTTATGAATATCAGATAATGCCTTTTATGAAATTGCCGATCACAAAATTAAACTTTGAAAAAAGAGCTAATTAATTCGATTTCCTGTGCCGATTGAGTCTATGGTTCAGAAAAATATTCTGTTAGTAGAGTCTCAGGCAAAAAATAATGGTGAAAACCGATATCAGACAACTGAAAAGACCCGGCTCAGGCTTTACATTGCTCGAACTGCTGGTAGTAGTGGGGATACTGGCAGCTCTGGTAGCTCTGGCGCTGCCATTTTATCAAGATTATGTAAACCAATCGAAGATGACGGCTGCTCAAGCTGATTTGCAGACCTTTAAAAAAGCTTTGGCAATGTTTGACC
>CAZPCO010000220.1:0-6075 GCA_964585025.1 uncultured bacterium
GCTGAATCCGGCCGGCGAATTTGTCAGACCTACCGACGGTTCTACTTTTGGCGTCAGAAGACTGGTTTTTTATAATCGTGCCTTCCGGGAAAAGGTTTTTGAGCAGTTTTTCGCCTGGGGCTGGGTTCCGTTCGATCTCGAGGCTTCATATGCCCTTGAAACGCCCAGCGAAAATCTCAATATCAGTGAGTTTGTCTCTTTTATGCCTTCACAGGGCAAGACGGCTTACTCGGCATTCGCCGGTCTGACGGGCAAGGATATCATCAAACTGCATAACAGCAGGTTTGATGGCAATTCCGATAGCCTCAAGGATGGGGTTTCATCGATGGTGATGTCGTCATTTATTGCCAACGAGGATGAAAACCCGGTTGCACGCATTTATCAGAGTCTGGGTTCGTTTTTCGATTTCGGTTTTGGAAACAACCAGTCGATCAATTATGTCGATCTGATTACCGATGCGGAAGGCCGGGCCGCTTACTGCATGATTCTGTTTTCCGGCAAATACAACTATTCGAATCGCTATTTCGATGCGATTTTTTCTTCTCAGAAACGCTGGCCAGAGGGCGTCAGCTATTTTGCAATAACCGATCGCCTGTTTGGTATGAATTACCCTTTGATCGATCTCTGGAAAAGAACCGAATGGTTGATGGGGCTGATGCAGCCCCCCCGCAATACTCATATGCAGGAGGTGCTTATCAATAATGAACCGCATCTGCTCTGTGCCTATGTAGCGCGGCATTGCCATGGTTACATTCTTGCGGCAGTCATGCCGCTCAGGGAAATTGATGCCCAGCTTGGCAGATTGCGCGAAGGCATGCTGCTGGCAGCCATGCTGGTCGCGGCAACGTTTGCTTTTGTCATATTCAGACTCAGAGCCGGAATAATGTTGCCGGCCGGCCGCGTCATGCAGGGGGTGAAGGCGATCGAAAACCGTGATCATAGCCATCTGATCGACATCGATACCAACGATGAGTGGCAGCAGCTGGCAGAGACTTTCAACAGTTCGCTTGAAAGCATGAGAGAACTCGAGGTTGCTCACTTTGTCCAGACCTGTATTCTTCCTTCCAGAGCAATTATTTCCGGGAATGTGGTATTCTCAGGCCAGACAGTGCCGGCCGACGACGTCGGCGGCGATTATTTCGATGCTTTCATTCCGGCTTCTGGCGAAATGACATTTGTTTTTGGTGATGTTTCCGGCCATTCGGTATCGGCGGCCATGGTCGTGTCAATGGCCCGGGCCGGTTTTACTGCCCTGCTCGATAGCGGTCTGAAGCTGCCGCACGAAATTTTTGCCGAGTTCAACAGTCTGATGCTCGAACATCTCCGCCGGGTAAAAATGATGACTTGTTTCGCAGGCCACATCGATGCTCATGGCACCTTGACCTGCAGCAATGCCGGGCAGACTTTTCCGCTTCTTGTCAAAGGAGACGGCAGTGTCGAAAGTCTGCGCATGATCGGCTATCCATTGGGGGCAGCCCACCGCAAGGTTTTTAAACATGAGTCGAGGCAGCTGCCGGCTGAATGTCGCCTGGTCATGTTCAGCGATGGCGTTGTCGAGGCGATGAATTCAGCAGGAGAGCCTTTTGGTTACGAGCGTCTCGAAAGCCTGGTCGGCAAACTGGGTTGTCGCTGCAGCCGCGAAGAATTCACTGCCGGAGTTTACGCAGCCGTGAAAGAATTTTCTGGAACGGTTCCCTGGGGCGATGACGTAACGGTTGCCATTCTTGATTACCATCAGCAATGATTTGCCGACAGGTCTTGCAATCGTGCGCTGGTTTAACCTATAATCAGCCGTCATGAGAACAATACTCAAACTTTTTGTTTCACTAAAATCAGCTGTCGCTCTGATCTCATTACTTGCCCTGCTTTCGATGATCGGCACACTTCTGCCGCAAAATCTCGAGGCAGCCGTCTACATGCAGCGCTACCCGTCTATGGGCCATTGGATACTTGCACTGGGCTTTGACGATATGTATCGCAGTGTGTTGTTTCAGACATGTCTCTGGCTGTTGTCGCTATCGACGATGCTCTGCGTGTTGACCCGCTGGAAAAGCACTTCCCGAAAACTGTTTCACCGTCTAGAAAAGGTTTCGGCCGCAGAAATCAAAGCGATGGAAGCCGGCAGAACCTTTGCTGGTGATCTTCCAGATGACTGGCAGAAGACTTTTTCTGATTACCGCACTGATGAAGACGGAACTCTTATCGGTCTGAAAACAACCGGACGGCTTTCTCTGCTTGGCGGGATGTTCATTCATATTGGACTTCTTGCGGTGCTTGGCGGTGGCCTTATTGGTATGTTTTTCGGCGTTGAAATGTCTATCAATGGCCGGCGCGGCGAAAATGTCGTTATGCCGCCTCTCGATGCTCTGCGTGCGGCTCGTGATGCTGACCGCATCAGCAGAAACGCCAGGAATATCCGCACCTTTTCTCCAAATGATCCTGTTCTTGAGCCAATGCGCGCCAGGGTCGAAGAGCTTCACGGGCAGTATGCCCTTGGAATGGCGAGCCCGGCATTTTCAATCGCGTTTGACGACCTCTGGATCGAGCATTATGAAGAAAACAACGGCCCATCACAAGGTATCAAAAGCTGGAATTCAAAGGTGAGGTTTGTTGAAAGCGCCAGGCAGTCAGAGCCTGTCGTCATCAAGGTCAACGAGCCGGTTTCCTGGCAGCATTACAGTTTCTATCAGGCCAGCTGGAGCAAATACTATCCGGTGGTAAGAATGACCGTGAATTACCTTGACGGTATCGCGGGCTGGCAGAATTTTCAGCCGGCTGCCAGCTTTCCGCAGACTCTTGAATTGACTGTAAATCAGCCATTCCGTCCTGACTGGGCTTCGTTTACTCTGGTCATGCAGGATTTCATGCCTGATTTCCGGGTTATGGACGGGCGCTTCGTCAGCGTTTCCAATGAACTGAACAATCCGGCCGCAATGATCGTCGCCTATGACGATGCTGAAAAGGTTGTTGGCCGGGCCTGGGCATTTCCTGAAGATCGGGCGATGCTTGCCAGCCATGTATCGAGTCTGCCGTTTCTTTTCACGTTCGTGGCGGCACAACCAGAGTTTGAAAGCACACTGCAGATGACCTACGATCCTGGCAAGCCGGTTGTGTGGCTCGGCTGTCTTCTTTTTACTCTCGGTATGGTAATGAGTTTCTATATTGCCTATCGTGAAGAATGGATTCTCGTATTTCCCGATGGTCAGGTCAGAATAGCGGTTTCTGGCAACCGTCCGGCGGCGGCTTTTGGCATTGACCTTGACCGGCTTCAGCAGCAGCTCACCAATCAGTCACAGGAAAGCCATAATGAATGAAATAAGCATTTTCACCTTATCCATGCTCTGCTATCTTGGCTCTTTTGCTTTAAACAGCGCATCATTGAGTCTTGATCGCCAGAAATTCCACACTTATGGCCGGGTCATGAACTGGATTGGAGTGGTGGCAGCTCTTGTCGCTCTAGGATTGCGCTGGCAGAATGCCGGGCATCCACCTCTTTCCAATATGTATGAGTCTCTGGTTACGCTGTCGACCCTGATCGTTCTCGTCTGCCTGATTTTTACATCACGCCAGCCTCTTCCTGTGCTTGAAGCCGGTTCGAGTATTGGCGCAATTTTGATGATCGGAGTGGCATCAGTATTTTCTTCTGATGTAAAGCCACTGATCCCGGCATTGCAGTCATATTGGCTGCACCTGCATGTTTCGCTGGCATTTGTTGGTGAAGCCTGTTTTGCGGTTGCTTTCATTCTCAGTTATCTTTTCTGTCTGCGCCGCATTCTCGGAGATGCCTCAGGCCGCACCGATTTTACCGATCGCCGGGAAAAGCTTGCCTGCTATGGAGTGGTCGCCGGGTTGCCTTTGGCCTTCATCGCCGGCATGATTCTTCTCGCTGCAAACTTGAGTCAAAATCCGTTATATGCCGGGCGGTGGCATAGCATTGTAATCTGGGTCGTCATTCCTTCATGTCTGGCAGCCGTCGGGGTTGCAATTCTGGCCTGGCTGTTCCGGGGCGCTATTGGAAGAGGCGCCGAACGCTGGTTGCCTGAAAATGCCGTGCTCGACAACCTTATTTATCGTGCTATTGCCCTGGGTTACCCGATGTTTACCGTCGGTGGCCTGATTTTTGGCATGGTGTGGGCCAATAAGGCCTGGGGGCGTTACTGGGGCTGGGATCCAAAAGAAACCTGGGCGCTGATAACCTTCCTGGTGTATTCAATCTACCTTCATGTCAGGCTGGCGCGCGGCTGGAATGGCACCTGGACTGCATGCATTTCAGTCGCAGGTTTCATCGTCACCATGTTCACCCTCTTCGGGGTCAATCTCCTCATCAGCGGGCTGCATTCCTACGCCGGCATCTGAATTCCCGGTTTCTTCGGTTACGCCCTGGCCGTTATCCTTGCACCATTGCTGCCAGAAAAGATGTGCGGAGAATTCATACGCTTCTGCACAGCTGAAGTCTGCCTGCCAGTTGATCGCCGGGTGATTGGCGGCGTTATATTTTTCTGCAAACAGATCGTAATCCGGCAGTTGACCGATTATCTCAGGAGGATATTCTGCCGCATCCCAGATTTTCTCGATAGTCAGCATTGCGGCGCTTAAAAAATCGCTGGAGCAGAATTCACAACGCGGTTTTATCGCTTCAAGTGGTATACGGGGGTGCAGCCAGGCGCTGCCGCCGCCAGGAATGGCAACCATGTTGTTCTGCTGCAGAGCCAGGCGCAATGGCTCGCTCCAGGTGTTGAATTCTTCGATCTGCACTCCTGAACGCAAACTTTGCATTCGCTTGAACAATTCATCCGGGTTACATTGGGTTTCAATACAGATGCGGTCGAATACCTGCTGAGGCAGAAGATGCATCTGAATCGGACCGAAACAGAGCCAGAGACCAGGTCGTTCCTGGGAATCCCAGCATTTAAAAATGGCGTGTGCACCTGGATAAAACAGGCGGCAGCCCGCAAGACTGCTTTCGTGAAATTGCACCGCGTCTTCATAAATCAGGCGGGTGGCAAGCTTTTCGTCTGCTAGAAGAGTTTCGATTATCTCATGCCGTCTTGCCCGGCTGATGACCGGCTTTATGTGCATGTAAGCGTTCAAAAGAGCATTGTAATTCTCTGTCTTATCGGCAAAGGTGTATTCAGCTATTTTGCGCAATAACGCAAGCAATTGCGGCCGTCTGCCAAGTCGACTGGCCATTCCCTGAAATGCCTTCAGCGACACGGCCATTACCGGGTACTTGTGCTCTGACCATAAAAATTCGTAGATTCCGCGATGTGAGGGCTGCAGCATTCAGAAGGTGATAATGGTCTGCCATTCTCCGTCTTTGTATCGGCTGACTACGCCGCCGACACTGCCAACCCAGATGGTGTCGCCCTTGATTTTGATCGAATGAACGCTGGACTGTTCCAGGCCGTTGCGTTCGTCGAAAACCTTCCAGTTTTCGCCATCATAACAGGCAAGGCCGGAAGGAGTGCCGACCCAGAGATTGCCGTAGCTGTCGAGGGCCAGATCTCTGATTACATCGTTGGGAAGTCCTTCTTTGGTCGTATACCGGCTCCATTCCTTGCCTTCAAGATCGCAGCTCGACAGGCCGGCGTTGGTTCCGAGCCAGACGCGCCCCTTTTTTTCATCGATGCTGATGCAGGTTATATAATCTGAAATAAGTCCATCATCAGTTTGTGGGCTGGTGCGGGTGTTGCGGTTCGTGTAGTTGACGGTGTTTTTGCCGTCGTAAACATTTAGACCATCGCCGAACGTACCGGTCCAGATGCTGTCGTCAAGAACGGCATAACTGGTTTTGTAGGTATTGAGCAGCGAATCCTTACGGAAATACTTAAGCCAGTTCGAATCGGCATGAGCACGGGGCGGGAACAAAATGATGCTGATCAGACTCATGACCAGGAAAATAAAGAACCAGCGCGAACTTGTTCGTTCCATAATTTGTCTGCCTCACAGGAATTCTGATTTTATTACTTCTGTTATCGGCAACAAATCGCGGCATTTTTATAGTGCTTGTGTTTTCCAGAAAGAAAATGCGCGCTGACTGGTCAGCTGGATCATTCGATCAGATTCAGTTTGCGG
>CAZPCO010000221.1:0-6038 GCA_964585025.1 uncultured bacterium
TGGCATCGCCTTCGCTTCTGCACCTTCCATGGTATTCCAGAATTCCAGTTTTACCGGCCCGGAGCCCCCGTCACCGTCTCCATTGCCGGAACAGGCGGTCAGAAGCAGCAGACATGGCAACAACAGTGTTGCCAGCAGGGCCTGAAAAAGAACCCGGCTGTCTGGCACAAAACTGTTTGTCGAGCTTCTGGTCATAGTTTGTTACAGGTCGGTTTATGTCAGAGAAGGAGGGCGCGAAACCCTCCTTCAGTGCAGTTCAATAATAGCAACGCGATGGTCAATCAGCTTTGCGTTTGATCCTGGTGGTGTCAGTCTGCCTGAAGAGGTGGAAGCGGCTGACCGGAATGTGCGCAGTCACTTTCTGGCCGACTTCAACTTTGACAGAAGGCTCGACACGTGCGTTGATACTGTGCCCGTTGCATTCAAGATACAGATATGTTTCTGCACCCATGGGTTCGATAAGTTCAACGCTGCAGGGCAGTTCGAGTGTTTTGATCGTTTTGTCGGTATTGTTGATGAGAATATGCTCGGGCCTGATGCCCATCATCATATTGTCTTCGAAGCCATCGACGAAATGTTCGCCGAGACCGATCTGCCAGCTGTGAGTGCGGTCACTGTTTTTGCCCGGCTGAAGAATCAGACCCTTTTCATCGCGTTTTACCTTGACGATGTTCATTGGCGGCGACCCGATGAAAGTAGCGACAAACACGTTTGCCGGTCGGTCATAAATGACTCCGGGAACGTCGTATTGCTGAATTACCCCTTCGTGCAGCAGAACGATGCGGTCGGCCATGGTCATTGCTTCGACCTGATCGTGAGTTACGTAAACGAAAGTCGTTCTCAGTCTCTGATGCAGTTTCTTGATCTCGGCACGCATCTGCACACGCAGCTTAGCATCGAGGTTTGACAGCGGTTCATCCATGAGGAACACCTTGGGCTCACGCACAATAGCGCGACCAAGAGCTACGCGCTGGCGCTGACCGCCGGAAAGCTGTTTCGGAAGTCGGTCGAGATATTCAGTCAGACCGAGAATCTGCGCGGCTTCATTTACCCGGTTGCTGATTTCGGTTTCGGGAATTTTGCGGAGCTTGAGACCGAACGAAAGGTTTTCTCTGACATTCATATGCGGATACAGCGCGTAGTTCTGAAAAACCATCGCGATATCACGGTCTTTTGGGGGCAGATTGTTTACCACCACGTCACCGATCTTTATTTGCCCGGAAGTGATGTCTTCAAGGCCGGCAACCATGCGCAGACTCGTGCTTTTGCCGCAGCCAGACGGGCCGACCAGCACGACAAATTCTATGTCTTCTATATGCAGGTCGATGCATTTAACGGTGGAATCCTTTGCACCTTCATAAGTTTTTACAACTTTGGAAAAATTAATTGATGCCATACTCTGCCCTCGCTTTACAAGATGTCGCCCAATGGCATGGGGTCATTCTGTGGTGTAGGTTGAAAAACCGGGTTGACCCCTGATTTGAGAATCAACTCGAAATACTTACGATCGTTGTCGTCTACGTGCAGCGCCTCGAAAATCTCCTGCTTGTCATCACGCGAATGCATACCACCGACGTTGAAACGGCGAGGCTGAATGCCTTTCTGCAGGCATTCCCAGGCATCGCGCGGCGAAGCCACGAGAATGAACGTTTTTTCCGATACCGATTCTGCATCGATATCTGCGGTGGCAAAAAACTGCAGTTCAACTTCTGGAGGCACACTGAGCGCCATCATTTCCTGGCGCATAAAATCTTCACTTATCTTGTCGTTGACCACTACCAGCCGGTCTGGTCTTACTTCAGGAAGCCAACCGACAATCACCTGGCCGTGAATAAGCCGATCGTCAATTCTTAAAAATGCTGTAACCTTTGTCATGCTTTCTTTGCAGTTCTTTTTTCAAAAAATTCTTTCAGATTGATGATGCTCTTGACGCCACTTGCCTGAACCCGGGTGGCCAGGGCTTTTAAATCGACACCCTCACGATAGCTTATCGCTTCGAGAAGCATCGGCAGATTCGCGCCGGTAAGCACCTCGACTTTTTCATTCTTCATAAGTTCAACACAGACATTGGTAGCGCTGCCACCCATGATATCAGTCAAAATCAGACAACCGTCGGATTTGTAGCTCTCGAGAGCGGCATTGGCTTTCTGCCTGAGGTTATCGAGTGATTCACGCGCAGTAAAAGATACGGCGTGAACTTCCTTCGGTTCACCCATTATCAGACCGGCAGTGGCAACCAGCTGTTCTGAGAGAGTTCCGTGGGTTATCACTACTATCCCGATCATGTTCAGTCCTCCAGACAATGATAGAGAATCCGGCTGGCGGAAATCTCGTGGTCTACGTCAAGACCGGGCAACCCGATACTGCCGAAAATAGCGATAGCAATATCGCTATCACGAACAGCCAGACCGATTTTCAGACCGCCACCGGTTATGCTCATCATCGGCCCGTCAATTGAGCGAAGCACCTCATCGACCAGTTGGGAAACAACATGGCGGTTCTTCATGTTCACGGCGATCAGCCCGCTGTTTTCGGCTGCCCCAAAAGTATTGCGCAGAATCTTGCTCTTCAGATTGTCACCGCTGCCACCGGCACGGGTAATTACAGCACTGACTCCCTGACGGGCAAGAAAAGAAACAAGCTCTTCATCAAGATCGTTTTCGATCATGCTGCAGAGAATTGCCGCTTTGGAAAGAGAAACTGCGCCATTCTGCAACAGAACGTTCTCAAATGCCAGTAACGTCATGTACACCCGGTTCTTTCTATTGTTCAGTTGATCAGCGTTCATTATAGGTTTGCCACCCGGCAAAGTCAAGAAAACAATACAGCGATTCAATACCCCTAAACCAACATGAGCGAATTTTTTCATTCACAAATTTTGCGATGCTGCCGATAGTGCCAGCATGAATAGTCGAAAAAAATTGATCACCACTGCTACCGCCCTGCTGATATCTGTTGCCGGCAGCGGGTTTGCCCTTGACCTCGGGCAATTCCAGGGTTTCCTTACCGGAGCCCGCCGAAAAACACCTGCACCACAGGCAACCAACGATTTCACCAGCTACGAAACCCCTAAAAATTATCGCAGTCTCAATGCCGACGCCTATTACGTTCAGGGGCAGCAGAACCAGCTGGTCACCCTGGGAAATACCCCACAACAGGACGGCGAACGCTTCCTGTTGCCGGCAGACACACGTATTCCCGGTGAGCTGAGACCGCTGCTGACCGAACGCCTGACTCCCCGCCAGGGCTTGTCACTGAATGGCGGCACCGGCGCAACCCTGGTTCCCTCGCCCGGCGTTCTCGAACCTTCGAAAACCGCCGTGGGAGTACACGTGCAAACCTTCGAACTGTATAACATCCAGGATGTCCAGCATACCGATCAGGATTATTTCGACACTACTGTAAGCGCCGCCTGGGGCGTCGAAAACGGCCTTGAAGTTGGTCTGGACAAAACATTCGCCAACCAGGATCATTACGACATCGAAGAACCGTTGTTTCTCAATTTCAAATACCAGGTTCCCGGAAACGTAACCCTGGGTGGCAGCTTCAACACCAGCGGTGGCTATCATTCCGCATGGGTGGCAGCAGGAGTGCCGGTGGCATGGGTTGGGGTCGGCGGCAATTTCGGCCCATCTGAATACCACTTCAGATACCACAACAACAATACCGGCTACGATAAGTTTCAGCGTGCCAGATACGGCGGCTACAGCTATGATTATCGTTCCGCAACCGGCGAAGCTGATCCGTTCTTTTTCATCGTCGGCGGCCTCGTTCCCGTGAACGACCATCTGCGCTTCGCCTACGACTTCAACGGCGACCGCTTCAGTCTCGGCTTCAGGTTCAATTACCAGAACGCTCTGTATCTCGATGCCTCTTACATTTCAGATGGAGATTACGAGAATCTGCCCGGAGCAATTGCCCACAAACGCAACAACAACTTTGTTTTCGGCGGTACAATCGCCTTCTGAACACCAGAATAGATATTCCTGATGCATGCCCGGTCCATGACCGGGCATGCCTGTTTTACCCTGTCGCCCGTAGCTGCACACCTTACGGAGCATTGTTTGCGTCGGCAGCGTTTGTGTGTTATTTTATCGCCACTCTCCCTGTAGAAGACTGCCCCAGCCAAACCGAAAGGCATGAAAATGAACGGAACCCGTAAATCGCCTCAGGCGTTTAAAATCGCCTGCCAGAAAATCAAAATGTTGCTCTTCGACTGTGACGGCGTGTTGACTGATGGCCGCATCGTTCTTGGCAGCAATGGTTTCGAGATGAAATTCTTTTCGACAGTCGATGGTCTCGGTCTCAAACTCTGGCATCAGGCTGGCATGCTGGCTGGAAGCATAACCGGGCGCGCCTCAGAAGCGCTGGAAAAGCGGGCATCCGAGCTTAAATTCGACGAACTGCACCAGAATATCGCCAGAAAAGGTGCCACACTCGAAGAGATTATGAAAAGACGCAATCTCTCTGCTGAAGAAATCGCCTACATTGGCGACGACATCAATGACCTGCCGGTCGGAACCCGCGTCGGTCTGTTTTTTGCTCCTGCCAACCATCATCCTTCCATCCGCCCTTATGTGGACTACGTTCTCGACGCTGATGGCGGTCACGGGGTAATCAGAGAAGTAGTCGACATCGTTCTCGGTCACAAAGGCCTTATGGAAGAACTGATCAGGAGCTATATCGAATCCTGATGCTGCGTGATCAACTGAAAAACCTGAAGCGCACCTTCAGATATTATCTGCTGAAATCACTGGTCGAGGCCATGACCAGATACCCGGCGACGGCAATTCCGAAAATCAGACGTCTGCTGCTCAAGGTGTTTCCGTTTTTCTTTTCCCGCGAACTGCAGCGCGCTGAACTGCTCCTTCCAGTTGAATTCGATGACCGAAAACCACAGGTTCTTCGTGATATGACCATAAACCAGGTACAGACAATACTCGAGGTGTTTTTCTACGAAAAACTGATTGCCGATAACCCTGATTTCATCAAGGTTATTGGCCAGGAGCACCTTGAAACCGCTGCAAAAAACGGCAAAGGCATGATAATTCTCAGCGCTCACTTCGGCAACTGGGAGGTTATGGGTTACGAGCTCCGCAGAATGGGGTTTCCACTTCACGTTCTGGCTCGTCCGCAGGCGGTCAATCAGATGACTGAATTCATGAACAGCTTTCGTGAAAAGCGTGGCGTCAAGGTTATCATGGAAAAAAGTATCACCGAATCGATGAAACTGCTGGCCCAGGGAAAAACCATAGGAATGCTCGCTGATCTCAACGCCCGCGAATGGGGTTACCAGGTCGAATTCTTCGGCCGCAACGCCTCGTTTTACAGCTCTCCGGTCATTCTGTCGGTGCGCAGCGGCGCACCCCTGATACCATCTTTTACCGAACGGCAGCCCGACGGCAGTCTTGTGCTTCGCTTCGAGCCCCCCATCAAATGGGAAAAAGGAGAAAGCATGCGGCAACGTGTCCAGAAATATGCCCGTCGCTATGAAGAAGCCTTCAGACGCAGGCCCGATCACTGGTGCTGGTTCCATGAACGATATGCTTTCGCCGCCCTGGGAAGGACCTCCTGAAAACCGATGATCAAAAACATTCTGATGAGTTTCTGGTTCTGGGGAATTCTTCTTGTCGTTTTCATCGTTATCATCATGTGGGATGACAAACTTGAAGAAGGCGTCAAAGCAGCGTATGTCAAACATAAGATGATTCTGCGTGATGTCAACTTCAGTCAGGTCGAAGGCGGCTTCGAACATGCCAGACTATATGCCGACAACTGTGAAATGGACGACAACCAGAACAATATCAACGTCTTCAACGTCAGAGCCAGATTCTACAAACAGGATGTCGCGACCTGGAGTGGTCGCCTTTTAGCGGAACGGGGCCTCAAAAACCCTTTCGAAGCAAAATTCTGGGGCGATGTACGAGCATGGAGCACTGACCGTGAAAGAATCAGAACCGAAGAGATGCGCTATTATCTGAACCGCAAAGAACTACACAGACAGCAACCGGTAACTATATGGAAAGATGACGCAATAA
>CAZPCO010000222.1:0-6029 GCA_964585025.1 uncultured bacterium
GCCTCTTTTGAGATCATAGCGATATTACCGAAGACATTCTGAAATGTATCGGTGATACGCGACGAAAAAATGGGGCCAATAACCTTGCCATTTTCGATGAGCACGGCATTGAAGCGTGAACTGCCAGTGAAGATGCCCTTGCTGGCATTCGGAATATTGAGATAATGCAGTGCAGGAATATAAAGGACCTTGCCCAGGCCTTTAACCGCTTTGAGAAGATCGACCGGGTCTTTGCCATGCTTCATGGTGATGCTGAGAGAACAGTTGCTGTGGCCAGTCAGCGGCCGACCGTATTTGGCAGCAGTTGACGAGTCGTACATCAGATTCTGCAGCTTGCCGTTTTCGACCACGGGCCAGGTCTGACGATGTTTGCCCGAAAGATCGAAACCCTGGCGATAGGTCTTGTCGTCGGCGGGTTCATCGGTGATAGTGACGTTAGCACCAAGAACCAGGTCGCCCTTCTTGTATTTCGAAGTCCAGCCCTGCTTTTCTTCGTATGGTCTGCCAAAAAAGCCTGTGTATACGGCCATTTCCAGAACTTCCGCCACGGCATCAGCACCGAGGGCAACCGTGTATTCACCGGGCTCGATGCGGGCACCCTGATGATTTTCATAGATAGGCAGAAGCTCTTTGAAAGCGGCGATAATCTTTTCGACATTGAAATCAGCAAGTCGCCATCCGGTAGCAGCCTGCCGCAGTTCCCATTTCTTTTCCGGGTGTTTCAGTACCACGCTGAAAGACTGGTCGGTGCCAAGATGATGCACGCTCAGGTCATTGGCGGTCGAAACCATGAACAATTCAACCGAACCGCTCGACCATGAACCAGAAAAATTGTATCGGGAACCGACTTCGCTGATTATACGCTGATAGGCTTCCGCCTTGAATGCCGGATCGAGATTCTCGAGCGCCTGATCATACTGGTGTTTTTCGTCGATAGCCTTTTCAACCTTGTCGGGAATAGGCTGATAGGCTTTCTCGCTGGCGACCTCGGCTTTGTTGACCGCTATCTGCAGTGCTTTTTCGACGTATTCTTCGGAAACCACATCGCCCATCTGGGTATGAACACCAGTGCGGCGGCCGTTGACAACTTCGATATCCAGGCGGGTCAGCATTTCAGAGGTATTGAGCGACACCGAGTTATTGCCGATACGCATCAGATGGCTCTTTTCACGATGCAGAACAAAGGTAGCGGTAATACCGCGTTCAGCGGCCCGGCTTCTTACTGCGCAGATCATTTCGTGTGCAGATGACTTTTTCATGGTTTATTTCCTTTCGCCGGTGATTACATTGTCGAAGCGAACGACTGGAATGCCGTGGCCGAGCTGCATAACCTGATTGGGTTCGCCCTTGCCGCAGTTGTCGACCTGCCAGACTTTCCAGGTCGAGGCGTCACCGACGGCTGAAAGTGAATTGTAAAATTCGACGGTATGACCCTGATAGGTCGGATTGCGCAATACTCTGGTGCGTTTGCCATCTTTTACTTCCCAGGCAATTTCGCAGCCGAAATGGAAATGTTCACGATTCGAGCCGATTGACCAGCTTACCGGGTTGTCGAGAACGATGCCGTCTTTAGTTGAAGCGATAATGTCTTCAAGAGTGCCATCCTTACCGGGCAGAATATTGACATTGGTCATGCGGTCGATAGGAGCACGATAAAATGCGGTTGCACGGGCAGCGCCACCGCTGTGGGTGAAAATTTCGCGGCCGGCTTTCTGATTGGCTTCATCGACCATGGCCCGGGAGCTGAGGGCATTGACCAGCAGGCCTTTGTCGATCAGCAGGTAATCACGCTCAGGTGAACCTTCGTCATCAAAGCCAAACGAGCCTGGCGAATTTTCGATGCCACCGAAAGCGCTGACCGAAAGCTTTTTGCTGCCATACTGCAGTTTGCCGAATGAATCGAGATTAACAAACGAACCGCCGGCATACGAAAGTTCGTAGCCAAGAATTCGATCAAGTTCGAGCGGGTGGCCGATGGTTTCATGAACCTGCAGAAAGCCCTGCCCGGGAAGCAGAATGACCGATCGCCTGCCATAATCTAGGGCTTCAGCATCGATCAACTGTTTGAGCTCTGATTTGATGCGGTCGGCATGGCCACTGAACAGATCGGGATCGATAAGCATTTCGTAGCCACGGGTGCCTTTGCCGGTCGTAAAAAGTTCCTGACTGCGGCGCTGCATCTGGCCGTCACTGTCTAGAGCCATGACCATCATTTTGGCGAAGACATTCATCAGATTGCGTTCAACTTCGGTGCCTTCACTGTTGAAGAAGTAAATGTTCTTCTTCTGAAATTCAGCGTAAACATAACGTTTGATGATCCAGTCTTCTTTGAGACGGGCATCGAGACTGCCGAGAAAATCGAGTTTTTCTTTGAGGCTGACTGTGAAGGGGTCTTTTTTGACCGGCGAAGAGAAGGTGCCACGATGCGCCGGCTTTTTGCCCATTTTGAGGGGAACACCGACCAGTCTGGCAGCAGTCATGGCATTTTTGCAGGCAAGGTCGAAGCAGGCGTCAATTTCCTTGATATTGGAAGTTGCAGCGAAGCCCCAGGCACCGCCATAGAGCACCCTTACGCCCAGTCCGCTTTCGAAGGTCGTGTCATTGGCTTCGAGATTGCCATCATAGAGCAGCAAAGTCTCGCTGTCATCATGGGTGTAAAAACGTGCATCGGTGTATTCGGCACCTTTTGCGGCTATTCGTTCAATGTTCTCCAGAATCTGTTTTTTAATCGAGGCAGATAGACTCATCAGCAACCACCTTTCCTGTTCAGGTCTATTTCTAATAGAAGATTTTACAATATCTCAGGCAAATTGAAAAGTGAGAATTTTCACGATCGCCAGAATGTGGTTGGCGTCAAAAGTCAATTTTCATCATGGTAACGTTCGCTCCGTGATATTCAAGCTTTTCGATCGTCTGCCAGCCCATGTGCCGGTAAAAATGCTCACGATCGGGAGTGTAGAGATAGAGCGTTTTGACGCCGATTTCGCGGGCATGCTGCATAACGCGCTGCACTACCGTGCGGCCAACGTTTTTTTTGCGGGCCGCCGGGTCGACGAAAACGCTGGCTAGCCAGGGAGTAAGTTCGGGGCGTTCAGGCATATCGGATACGACTATTGAGGCAGAGCCGACAATCTGATTGTCGATTTCGGCGACGTAGGTCGCGGGAATCGACTTGCCTGCAAAATGTTCGCGCATACGTTCGATGCGGGCCTCGAGGGTGCGGCCGGGGTTGAGATAGCCCCATTCATTATGGTGCCAGGTGCAGATTTTTTCGAGACATTCACGGCGTTCTGCGAGGTTGAGAATTTTCACCACAGACTCCTTAATGTAATTTTTTTGCATGATACTACATCTCTGCCAGAATGACGACCGCAACGCCGGCAAACCGGGAAACCAGGGTAAAACAATGTTTGGGGGCAAACAATATGATTGCTTCGTCGCTACGCTCCTCGCAATGACATGTGCCTGTCACTGCGAGGAGCAAAGCGACGAAGCAGTGTAGGTATCAAATCGTAGTCGCTTTGAACCGAGGGATTGCCGCAACATCAATATATAATGACAGGCAGCAGGATTTGATCAGCCAATGAGAATTGCTGACCGGCAACCTGCAAAGTCAATTGCTGCATTGCGATAGTTACGTCGATATCTAACAATATTACTTTTTTGAAGTTTTGCACGAGAATTTTTGCTTTCGCTCTTGACTTTTTTGCTGCAACGCATCATGATGATTGCAGATATTTTGAGGAGTAGTACCCGTTTATGGATTGGACGTCATTGTTCGCGAGTCTTGATCTGAATAACCTGATTCCCGATTGTTACGAAAAGTGGAAACCATTCGTCAAGGGCGGTTTAGCCTGGTTTTTAGGGCGTCTCAGCGAAGACCGCCAGAAACAGATTCTCGCTGACCAGCTCGGTCTTGGTCCTTTTGCCAGCGCTTCCGATCGACTGGAAGCCGTGCTGCGCCGCTGCCCCACCCTGCATAAGCTCGGACAGATTCTGGCACGCGACAAGAGACTTTCGCCAGAACTGCGCACCAGTCTGCAGCGCCTGGAAAGCCTGCCGCCTCAAATGACCGTAGACCAGATAATAAGCATACTGCAACGTGAAAATATCCGGCTGGATGGCATCACTCTGGGGGAGAAACCAATTGCAGAAGCAAGTGTTGCCGTGGTCATGCCTTTCGTCTTCACCGATGCTGCAGGGCGGCAAATTGATGGCGTCTTTAAAATTGTCAGGCCTGAAGCCGAGAAAGCACTCGAGAAAGAGCTCGAGCTCTGGCCTGACCTTGGCAAAGCTTTGGAAGAAATCTGCATCAATCTGAATCTGCCGATACTTGAATTCGCCGGGCCATTGTCGGAAGCAGCCCTGCTGGTAGCCGACGAAGTCAGACTTGACCGGGAGCAGACTCATATCAGGCGTGCCGTAGAACTCTACCGTGATTTTCCGGAAATCGCCCTGCCTGAACTGCTGCCATGGTGCACCTCACGGGTTACAGCCATGACCCGGATCAAGGGGCGGCCGCTTGCTGAAGCATTGCGTGATTCCGGCATCGACAACCGCGAACGGCGCCGCATTGTAGAAAAGCTGGTCGATGGTCTTATTGCCCGTCCATTCTGGATGTCGGAAACCTGGGCAATTTTTCACGGCGACCCTCATGGCGGCAATCTGTTCTTTGACGAACAGGGCCGAATTGTACCTCTCGACTGGAGTCTGGCCGTCGAACTGCCCAAAAATGACCGGGTTGCAATTCTGCAACTGCTGCTGGGCGGACTGCGCATGGACGAAAAGGCAATAGTTCAGGCGCTTTCGCAGCTCGGGCTATCATCAGATGATCGAAAACTTGCCGGCACAGGCACCTGGGCAGTCACGCACATCCGCAAAGGCAATTTCCCTGGCTTCGACTGGTGCCTGGCCGTTCTCGACCATGCAGTCGAGTTCGGCGGCCTAAGATTGCGTGCTGAACTGGCACTGTTCCGCAAGGCGTTGTTTGCATTACTTGCCCTCGTTGAAGACATAGCTCCAAATGCCAGTTCTGATGCGGTGGTCGTTGGGGCCGGTCTGGCAAGGCTGGCCAGTGAATGGCCGTCAAGAGCTTTTTCCAACCCGTTCACACGCAGCTGGGGAACGCACGTTTCGACAGTCGACCTGAGTTCTCTTTTTGCCGACATGCCGCTTTCAGTGACCAGATTCTGGTTTGGCTGCTGGTCAGATTTTCTGGAAAAAGCGACTCCCGGCACACGCGGTACCGGGAGTCAGCAGTAATCAGTTCAAAGCCGGGGTTTTGGTATACTCTTGACCATTCCCTTCGGCAGTTTATATTTGCCGATCGATGGCAGGGTGCGGATTCTGCCCTCAACATCGGGGCATACGGTCTTTTCTTCAGCCAGAAATTTCATGAACATATCAGCGGTCATATGACCGGTCGATTCGTTCTTGACCGCTTCGGTAAAACCGGTGAGCCCGTTACCGCCGGCAGCAAGAAAGTCGATGGTGGTAACCGTATAGAGTTCAGAATCTTTGATCGGTGCGCCTTTGAAAGTCACTTTCGGCTGTCGACCGGTATAATCTACCTGCAAGCCTTCAGAAACCTGGAGAAACCCGCCGAACCCGCCAGAAGTTGCTGAAAAACTGGCGACTTCAGAAAAAACTTTGCGCAGGCTGGCTCCACTCATGGTCAGGCGCATCAGATAGTTATCGAAGGGCAGGACGTTGAGAACATCGCCGACCGTAATGGTGCCTGTAGCGATAGAACTTCTGATGCCACCACCATTAACGAGGGCGATATCAGCAGGCACCATAGTTTTGAAGCAATCAGCGAGAAGATTACCGAGATTAGTTTCGCGATTGCGCACCTGACCGCGATCGCCGTTCAAAAAGACTTTGGTTTCGGCAACTGGCACGGTGACCTTCTCTTGAATCTGGTTCCAGAGCTGAGTGACGCGGTCAGCAATCGGTTTATCCTGCGTCATGGCTGTTTCCATGGGGATGAGACCGGCAGCGGTAATTTCGACCGGACGCGGTGAATTGCG
>CAZPCO010000223.1:0-5999 GCA_964585025.1 uncultured bacterium
TATCATCGAGCCAGTCGCCCTGGGCAATCGACATTTCAGTGACCGCATAACCGTTCTGCAACTGAAGAACTGAGTTATAGTCAACCACGTCCAGTCTTGTCCATTTTTTAAGGCCCCAGGCAATCACCAGATTCAGTTTTGTTTCAACCCAGCGACTCCATGCTGCAGCCACAAGCAGCAGCATGCCACCACTCAATGCCAGCGCATGATAAAACCAGTTGTCGGATTCAGAGGTTCTTATCAGAGATAGAGCCAATGTAGCTACGACAGTTGCAATTCCGACATTGCCGAGAAGCATGAGAACAATGATTATCTGGCGACGCACCGGATGATTTACAACTGATTCAGACTCCTTGGTGGTAAAACCTGACCCGGTGAAGGCAGAATGGGCCTGAAACCTCGCTGATTCAAGCGACAAGCCAGTCAACATCAGGGCGATGGTTGCAATGCGCGTAACAAGCAGGGACAATGTTATGGCAATAAACAACGAAAATATTGCTATCACTTCAAAAGCCCTTTCCTTAGAAGGCAAACACAGCAAAATTTCAAACTGAACCGCAGGGCTAACCACAAGGGATCAATAGCCGGTGGCGTCGCAAACCGTCTGAACTCAATGCTTGAACCGAAACAATATACCATATCTGCAGGGCGCAGCAAAATTAGAGGTTTAATTTTCTTTCCGGTCGCGGTAGAATGAAGCGATCACCAAATTCCTAAATCCGGTCCTGATGCATTACGTTAAAAAAGACACAATCAGGCATCTTTCTGGAGGCTTTAATGAAAAGTTTTTTCAAACCGTTTGCGCTCGTTCTTTTTCTGACGCTGCTCGCCGTCTGCCCTGGGTTTTCTCAGACCCACAGCGATTTGTGGCAGAAGGTCGAAGAAGCCAAGGCGCAGGGGTTGCCGCAAACAGCAATCGAGCTTCTAACACCAATTTACGAACAGGCAATTAAGGAAGGCAACATGACTGACGCTGTTAAGGCCTTATGCGAAAAGATTGTCCAGGAAGGAACCGTTCAGGGTAACCAGCCCCAGGAAAAAATCGTCCGGCTCGAACAGGAAATTGAAAAAGCTGATCCAAGTATCAAACCGCTGTTAAATATCATTCTGGCCAAGTGGTACTGGCACTTTTACAACCGTAACAGCTACAGGTTTCTGAACCGTTCACGCACCGAAGGGCTCAACGACAAAGACTTTACCACCTGGGATCTGCCCAAGCTTTTCGGCCATATCGGCAATCTCTACGAAAATGTGCTTTCTGAAGAAGAAAAGCTGCGCAAGATTCCTATTTCAACTCTCGACGGTTTTCTCGAGCCGGGAAATCAGCCTAAAGAACTACGTGCAACCCTGTTCGACTTCTTCGCTCATGAAGCCCTCGATTTTTACATGGCCGATGCCCAGAGCGCCGCAAAGCCTGTCAGAGCCTTCGAACTCGAATCTGATTCGCCAGCTCTCGGAGAACGCGACGCTTTCATGAAATGGATGCCAGATACTCTCGATAAGGATTCGTGCAATCTCCGGGCGGTCAAAATCCTGCAGCGTCTGATCAAAGCCTCCATGGAATCGGACAATCGCGACGCACTGCTTGACAATGACCTGATAAGGCTTTCATGGGCACGCCGCGTTGCAGTGGGCGACAATATAAGCGAGAAATATATCGCCGAACTCGAGAAATTCGCCCAGGCAAATAAAGATCATCCGTATGCAGCCACGGCAATCGGCTATATAGCCCAGGAATATCTCGATCAGGGCCAGATGGTAAAGGCTCTTGAATACGCAGAAAAGGGTATTAACAGCTGGCCGAACACGCACGGCGAAAATATCTGCCGCAACGTCATGGCGACAGTACTTACCCGTGAGATCAAGATCGAAACCGAACGTATCATGCTGCCAGAAGCAGCAAAAGTCAAAGTATCGTTCAGGAACCTGGAAAAGGTCTATTTCCGGCTTATCGAGCGCAACAGCGATGATCTATTCAATGCCGACAATTATTCCCCCGACAACATCAACTGGGATCGTTACGAAAAAATCCTGGCCGGCACCGTTGTCGAATCCTGGAATGCCAACCTCGACCCCGGCAAAGAATATAGCCGCTGCGAAGCATTTGTCGATCTGCCGCAAACCAAACCCGGCCTCTATTTTCTTGCAGCAAGCGTGCGTGAAGATTTTAACCAGAGCAACAACTGTCTGCAGCTGGCTCCGGTTATCGTCGGCAAGCTTGGCATGGCAGTAAGAAAGCGCGCAGCCAGAACAGAAGTCTTTATCGTCAACAATGTATCGGGCGAACCTATGGAGGGCGTGCGCGTTAAAGCTTTCACCCACGAATATCGCAAAGGCTGGCGCCAGGTGATGACTGCCACAACCGATAAAAACGGCGTCGCTGCATTCGATCCCCAGAGTAACAGCGGGTTTTTCATTGCCGAGCACAAGGGGCATACAGTCTATCGCACCGCTGATTTCTACGCTTATGGGTCAGAGGGTTTCAACAGCGGCAGTAATGTTTATTTCTTTACCGACCGTGCTATTTACCGGCCCGGCCAGACCATTTTCGTCAAGGGGATCGCAGCCAGTTTCGATACCCGCACCAACGAATACAAAACTATCGACAATGCCCAGGTCACCATCACTTTCAACGACCCGAACGGCCAGGAAGTGAAAAAGGAAACCCTGAAAACCAACGAATTCGGGTCATTTTCAACGACCTTCATCGCTCCGGCTGACCGTCTGACCGGTTCATACAATATTTACAGTCAGACCTACGGCGGTGCTGCTCAGATTCAAATTGAAGAGTACAAACGCCCCAAATTCAAGGTCGAGATAGACACCCCGACCCAGAGTTTTCAGCTCGACCAGCTGGTGCAGTTGACCGGCAAAGCGATCGCCTATACCGGTGCCAAGATTGACAATGCTCAGGTCAAATACCGCGTGGTGCGCGAAGTGCGCTACCCACCCTGGTGCTGGTGGTATTTCAACGTTGGCAGTTCTCAGGAAATCGCCCACGGCACAACCACAACCGACACCAACGGTGAATTCTCGATCAGATTCACTGCCAAGCCTGATCGAACCGTACCACGCGACAGCGAACCGGTATTTCAGTATACGGTCAGTGCTGATGTGGTTGACGGCACCGGCGAAACCCGTTCTGCCAACCAGACGGTTCAGGTCGGCTATACGGCTATGGCCCTCGGCCTGAGTGCTCCGGATGTCAGCGAAGCCGAAAAACCCTTCAAGGTCAACCTGACGACGACAACTCTTGATGGCAAAGGTATTGCCGGGGCCGGCAGCTTTCTGGTTTATTCACTTAAACAACCGGAACGGGCGCATCGAAAGAATTACTTCTCGGGAACTCTGGCAGCCAAAACTGATAAATCAGATATCCGTACCTGGGAAGAAGACAAGGTAGTTTTTGAACAAAGCTTCAACACCTCGATCGAAGGCTTGTTCAATTGTGAAGTGAAACTGCCCGAAGGTGCTTACCGGATCAAAGCCGAAACCCGTGATCGCTACAACAATCAGGTCAAAGCGGTGGCAAACCTTATTGTGACCGATTATCAGAGCGACAAATTTTCAGTCAGAATTCCGTTCTTCTTCAAGGTTACCAGCGGCAATCTGCAGCCAGGAGACAACTTCAATGCCTTCTGGGCAACAGGTTATGAAAAGGGTCCTGCCTATATTGAAATCGAACACCGTCAGAAAATAGTTCAGGCCTTCTGGACCAACACCGAAGCAGGCAAGGTACAAATCAATCTGCCGATCACCGATGAACATCGTGGCGGTTTCAATATCAGAGTCATGCAGATCAAAGAAAACCGGGAATATTTTCACGCTCAATATATTCCGGTGGCCTGGGCCAACAAAGATCTCAAACTCAAGTTTTCCCACATGACTTCCAAGATGCAGCCTGCCCAGAAAGATACCTGGAAAGTGGAAATTTCTGGTCAGGAAGCCGAAAAGGGTGCCATCGAAATGGTGGCTGCCATGTATGATGCCAGCCTTGATGCTTTTGCAGCTCAGAACTGGCCCAGCGGATTCCCGGTTTTCTATTATGATTCAAGCTATGTAAACGTCAGCTTTGCCAACCAGCTGACAGGCCTTTATGTATGGGTTAACGACCTGAATCACCACCCGGGCATCAATTACCGCTCATATCCTCAGCTCCCAACCAATATCCAGCAGGATTTCTTCGGTTATTTCATGCAGCACCGCTCAAAAGGCATGCGCATGTCGGCCATGCCGTCGGCGGCCCCAATGATGTCGGCTGGCGCCCCAATGGAAGCTGATGGCATGTCGAAAGAAAAGAGCATGAAGAGCGAAAGCTTTGCTGACGAAGAAGGTGGAGCACCGCCAGCACCGCAGGCGCTCGCAGAGCCTGAAATGAAAAATGGCGGCGGTTCCGGCCCTGCTCCAGCTGCCCCCAACGCCCCGGAAGTAAACCTCGACAAAGTCTCGGCCCGAGCCAATCTCAACGAAACAGCCTTTTTCTATCCGCATCTCACCATGGGAGAAAATGGAGTCGTTGCTATTGAATTCACCATGCCAGAAGCCCTGACGACCTGGAAATTTCTCGGCTTTGCTCATGGTAGAAATCTACAGGCAGGCGGTCTTACCGGTGAAACGATAACTCAGAAAGATCTTATGGTTCAGCCGAATCCACCGAGATTTCTGCGTGAAGGTGACAAACTCAGGTTTACTGCGAAAGTCACCAACATGTCAGATAAGGAACAGAAGGGTAAACTGCGCCTGAGCATGATCGATCCGGTCAGCGATGCCAACCGTAACCCTGAATTCAAACTGGAAAAGGATACTCTCGAATTTGCAGTTCCAGCCGGCGAATCACGCTCTTTCGGCTGGGAGCTGAATGTTCCCGAAACCCCGGGCATCGTGAAATACAAGGTGGTTGGGGCAACTGAAACGCTGTCAGACGGAGAAGAAGGCATGGTATCGATTCTGTCACGGCGCATCTTCGTGACCGAGTCTCTGCCATTGCCAATCAGAGGCCCTGAAACCAAGAAATTCACATTCAAAAAACTTCTTGAATCGAAACAGTCAGATACTCTCAAACATGAGGGGCTGACGGTAGAAGTAACTTCCAATCCGGCCTGGTATGCAGTTCAAGCTTTGCCCTACCTCATGGAATTTCCTCACGAATGTTCTGAACAGATCTTCAACCGTATCTATGCCAATCACCTGGCGGCTTTCATCGCCAATTCAGACCCGAAAATCAAAAAGGTTTTCGAAACCTGGAAAGCCGATGAAGCCAATGGTGGCAAAGCCCTCTATTCAAATCTTGAGAAAAACGAGCATCTCAAGTCGGTTACCTTGCTCGAAACCCCATGGGTTCTCGATGCCAAAAGTGAAAATGAGCAGAAGCACAAGATAGGCGTTTTATTCGATACCAATCGTCTCGACCATGAAATGACGAGTGCAATGAAAAAACTCGGAGAAATGCAGCTTTCAGACGGTGCTTTCCCCTGGTTCCCTGGCGGTTACCCCAATTCATTCATCACTCTCTATATCATGAGTGGTTTCGGACGCATGCGTCATCTCGGTGTCGACATCGACGTCAACATGGCCCTTCGATCGCTCGAATACCTCGACACCTGGATTGACCGGGAATATCGTGAAATCATCCGGCATCCGGGTTATGAAAAACGAACCAATATCAATCCGACTTATGCCCTTTTCCTCTATGGGCGCAGCTTTTTCCTCAGCGAAAGGCCGATACCCGAAAGCAGCAAAACTGCCATCGACTTCTTCCTCAATGAGGCACGCAATAAATGGCTCGATGTCGGTTCGAGACTCGCTCAGGGCCATATCGCCCTGGCATTGCAGAGGTTTGGCGACAAAGACGTTCCGGCCGCCATTGTTAAAAGCGTCAAGGAACGCAGCGTCACCGATGAAGAACTCGGGCGCTTCTGGCGTGAGAATGAAATTTCTTTCTGGTGGTACCGGGCCGAAATCGAAACTCAGGCAGTTATGATCGAATTATTCACCGAAGT
>CAZPCO010000224.1:0-1400 GCA_964585025.1 uncultured bacterium
TGAGTTTGAAGCAGAAGTCGAACTTCGCGAGGTCTTTTAAGGCCTTGTCAAAATCGGGCTCGGCTTTGATGAGATACTTCTTTTCCGCAGCATTTATCGCAAAAATCGGCCCGTTATACATGTTTTTGGCGTCTTTGAGCAGCTCTTTCGTGTCGCCGTCAGCCTTGGCAGCTTTGAGAATATTGGCGATACAGATGGTGATGTCCTTTTTCCAGATTATGTGCTCGTCGCTTTTAATGATCTCTGCCAGAGCCGGCAGTTTGTATTTCTCGGCGATCTGTTTGAAAATTTTTCGGGTTTCCTGGTTGGTGGTCATTAATCTTCCCTTTCTTCTGAAAAGCTGCTTAAAAACTTATTTGCACAGACTATCAATCATTGCCGGATCTCAATTCCGGCTGGCAACAAAATTTTCTCAACCATTATAACCGATACAACTCATTTCCGGAATTATCCCGGGCGATTGTAACGATTCTGTTGTTTATAAGCCCACATAGGGCTATATTACCGACTGTAAACAATCTTTACGGGGTTGCCCTGCAGGGCTTTGAAAGGGAACAATCATGAACCGACTCACCGTTTTATTCTGTGCCGCAATTTGTGCCATCAGTCTGGTATTATCAGCTTCTCCAGCATCAGCAGAGCAGCAGGCCGATCTATCGCTGAACTCCCTGGTAAAAGGCAACAGTGCCTTTGCAGTGAATCTTTATCAGCAGCTCGCTGTCGCCGGCGGTAATGTTTTCTTCTCGCCATTCAGCGTCTCTACAGCTCTCGGCATGACCTATGCCGGCGCCCGCGAAAATACTGCCGCAGAAATGAAAGCCGCGCTGTCTTTCGGCCTCGACCAGGAACCACTGCACGACGCATTCAAACAGCTTAACCAGAAACTGGCGTCAGTGGCCAACAGTGATGGTCAGAAGCTCAACATCGCCAACGGCCTTTGTCTTACCGGCGGCGATGTGAGCGAAGAATTCAAGGCCCTGCTGCAGAAAAACTACGCGGCTGAACTGTTCGCGGGCGATCTTGAAAAGATCAACGGATGGGTAAAAGCAAAAACCGAGGGCAAAATCGAAAAAATCCTCGAAATGCTTGATCCAAACTCAGTCTGCGTTCTTCTGAACGCCATCTATTTCAAAGGTATCTGGGATAGACAGTTCGACGAAAAACAGACAAAAGAAGCCCCTTTCAAATTGTCTGAAAATGAAAATGTCAATGTTCCGTTCATGCATCAGAAGGGCAGCTTCAGGCTCATCGAAAAAGACGATTTCCAGGCCATCGCCCTGCCCTACAAGGGAAAATCGCTGGCAATGATTGTAGTGCTGCCGCAGAAAGTCGACGGCCTCACCAGCCTCGAAAAAGACCTGAGCCCCGAAAAAATTGAAACATGGCTGGCAGAATTAGAT
>CAZPCO010000224.1:1410-5275 GCA_964585025.1 uncultured bacterium
AAAATTCAAATTAGAAACCGGCTATGATCTGGTTCCGACATGTACCGCTCTCGGGATGAAGGACGCTTTCGCCGCCGGTGCCGCCGATTTCACCGGCATGGGCTGGCCTAAAGGCGACTTATGGATCTCGCAGATCAAACACAAAGCCTTTGTCGAAGTGAACGAAGAAGGCACCGAAGCCGCCGCAGCGACTGCTGTTGAGATGTCATTCAAATCCGTCAGCATGGATCCGGTTTTTATTGCCAACCACCCCTTCATCTTCCTGATCCGCGACAACATGACCGGCAGCATCCTCTTCATGGGCCGCGTCGCCAACCCCGCCAGCAAGTAAAAATCCAAATTCCGCTTAGAAAAATTATCCGATTTGATCTGAGCTGTAGCTCATCTGCAATATAAAAAGTAATGGCACCGTCATCCAATGGATGGCGGTGCCTGTTTTAGCTCTTATGCGGTAAA
Organism: uncultured bacterium; assembly: GCA_964585025.1. Classification (GTDB taxonomy): domain Bacteria; phylum Muiribacteriota; class Ozemobacteria; order Ozemobacterales; family Ozemobacteraceae; genus Rifleibacterium. Next base: position 1,867 of record CAZPCO010000224.1, read on the forward strand.
AACTTCGTAGCGTTGTCGAATCTGCTGGCATCTGGCAGCGATGTAATGAAAAAGTTCGCCCTTCGGAGAAAAGTCTGCCTTGGTGATCAAATCTGCTCTTTTTCCGGATCTTATATTGGCAAGTTTCCCCTTAAGTTTTTCTGGCTTACTGACCGGGTCATAAACAACTATGCCAATACCACCTCTTTCTCTCGTTAATGCCAGGGCAGGGATATCCGTATCGCCATCGCCGATGTAAACCATGTCTGAAAACTCTGCCCACTTTTCTTTGACCATGGAATTGACATGTTGCTTCTGGTCTTTGAATGAGCCTTTTGAAATCTCAAAAATCGCTCTGGTTTTTGCAGTTTCATCCATGCAAAAAACCGGGATACTTTCTGGTTCATCCTCGTGCCCTGGCGTAGCGACTACAGTAAAACGGCAGCCATAAGTAAACGTAATCAACCCAGGGGGGAAAACCAGCTCAATCAGGTCTTTCAGACCGGCAGAAACAATAAAATGGTGAATTTTTATTTTCGATCTGGCAAAATCTTCTCTGTCCTGCAGTTTCTTGATCTTGAGTAGAAAGTCATTTACTTCAGGGAAAAGCTCTATTTTCGGCAAAACAAATTGCTGAAAGAATTCTTTATTAAGGGGAATTTTCTTTTTAGAAGCCAACCTTGATAGTGAATACATCCAGATGGGAGCATCCATTGCGAGTATGTGCTTCCATTCATTTTGAAACTTGTCGCCTCTCAAGTCCTTGATAACACTCCAGAACTCGCTGCCGTCCTGTTCTGGTTCTATCGTTTCTACTGTAATTGTTGTTGAATCTTTCTGAGTTAGCGTTCCGTCAAAATCCCAAATAATTGCTATATTTGGCATAAGGGGTTTCCGTCAGGAACGTTTTGCAGAAGTTTTTTTAACCTTTACCAGTCGGCCGCTCTCAGCATCGCGCCTGACGCTTGAAGAAAGAATTACATAGGAAGAGGTATCGAATTTATAATCTGACAATTTCTTTTGTTCACTGCTTTTCGAGCCATTCTTTCCTGTCATTTCTTTTCTCCTGTAAAATTTTTGCCGCCCTGATAAAAAAATACAAAACGGCAATGCCACGTCAAGAGAGCTTTTTGCCTGATTTGACGAAAATCTACTTCTTTACAACCAAAGGATACCCTATCGCGACCAAAAATGTAAAGCTGTCTGAAATCCTTGTCTTTGCTGATATTAGCCCACATCAGTCTGGCTCAAACTCACACTTTCGACATAAGGGCATGCAGAAGGGCACTGCGGCTTTCGCCGGTTGCAGCAATGCTCTGTTCGAGACCGTCGCACAATGCCATCAACTGCTCAACCCGCGCCACAATCTTTTTTTGCTCCGCAAGCGGTGGAATCGGTATCAAAAATTGACTTACATTTGACATGCTTAAATTGGCACGGGCATTATCAACCTGTTTATCAAACATATATGAGATGCAAGTTTGGCTATTAAAAAACAACAGCAAATAATTTAGGAGCAGAAGTTTATTGATTCCAACAATGCGTATCAAACACACTGCCTGATTGATATTGGCAATTTCATCAAGGTTAAAATATGCCACTCTTCCAATAGAAGCTCCTACAAGATTCATCAGGATATCACTATGTTTTAATATTGATCTCGGCTCAATATCATTGAACTTTCGCTCTACATATTTTTTATTAGGCCATTTCAATTTGAAGCTATCAACATTCTCACTGGTAATAAATAAAATCCCGTTTGAAGCATCGGTATAATTAACGCCTTGCCAATTTGGCGAAGAACCCTTTGTAATAAGACAAGACAATATGCCTAGTCGCTCCCATTCCCAGCCAATTGGGATTTTGAAGGGACTTTCTTCAGGTTTGATTGTGGGCAGGGGTTTTTGCGGTTTGAGTTTGCCTTCTTTGATCAGGCGGGCTTTTTCGGCGGCGATCTCTTTTAACAGTTCGCTGGCGGGCTGGTCGTTAGGGTTCTGGGGCACGAGTTTGCCCATGACGGCCAGTTGCAGAATGGCTTTGCGCAGTTCGGCGACGTTTTCTTTCACCGTATAAAGTTCGTCGAAATTGCGGCTGATGAATTTCCAGGCGGTGCTGAAATCGCCGCTGTCAGCGGCGCCAAACAGCGCATTCAGCGCCGCCGCATGCGTTTCGAGCCGTTTTTCGTCTCTCGCCGCCCGCAGTTTCTCAAGCTCATCACAGCGCGCCATCAACTGCTCAACCCGCGCCACAATCCGCTTTTGTTCATTTAATGGTGGAACGCAGAATATTGAGCGAATAATTTTGTCCTTAGAAAAATTTGGTTGAGCTGCACCAGCCCCCTGAGAAACATATTGGGCTTTATTTGCCAATAGAAAATTCATTAAAAATAAATTGAAGATTCCCTCAAAAGGTTGGCAAGCACACACCGCTTGATTAGTTGCGGCTTCAATTTCAAGAATTCCAACCTCACCAATGTTTGCTCCATACATTGCAAATAATACCGAACCTGGAGGATTAAGAGTTAAAGAAGAGCATTTCATAGCTTCTTCTGTAATTGTTTCTTCTGTAAATTTTACGCGTCCCTGCTTTACTTCGCCTGATTTCACCCAGGCGATATTCCCACCATAAAAAATACTTTCATTCCTGCTTGGAGTTGAACCGGCTTTCCAAAAACCGATTTCTCCAAGTTGTGTCCACTGCCAGCTGGCGGGGATTTCGTAGGGGATTTCTTTGGGGTCGATTGGAGGCAGGGGTTTTTGCGGTTTGAGCTTGCCTTCTTTGATCAGACGGGCTTTTTCGGCGGCGATTTCTTTTAACAGTTCGCTGGCCGGCTGATCGTTCGGGTCTTGCGGCACGAGTCTGCCACGCATGGCCAGAGTCAGAATCAGCTCGCGCAGCTTCTTTATGCCGTCTGGCGTATCAAATGCTGTTTCAAAATGCTGCTCAAGCAGTCGGGCGGTTTGCTTATTCATCGCAGCCCTCCAGTTTCTGCATTTCAAATTGTCCAACAGGCTGTTGAACAATTTGGGGCTGTTCGATCAGGATGGCGGTCTGCTTATTCATGCTTGTCCTCCAGCTCCTTTTCTATCTGTTCGATGCTTGGCAGACTGGTCTGCAAAGTTTCAGGAAGGGCCCGGGTCAGTTCAAAACCCGAAACACCTATGGGCTTGTCAATGCCACGCAAGGCATACTCTGCCAAAATACGGTTAGGTTGCTGGCAAAGAATCAGGCCGATGGTGGGCTTGTCAGTTTTGTGACGCAGCTTGTCGTCAACTACACTGCAATAAAAGTTAACCTTGCCTGCATATTCCGGCTTGAAATCGCCGCGTTTCAGATCGATTACCACATAGCAGCGCAATTTCAGATGGTAAAACAACAGATCGATATAAAAATCCTGTTCACCCACATCAAGATGGTATTGTCGGCCAAC
>CAZPCO010000224.1:5285-5984 GCA_964585025.1 uncultured bacterium
GAGTTCACGCTCATGAAAGCCTGCTTCAAGTGTCAAAAAATCAAAAAGATAAGGGTCTTTAAGCGTCTGCTGAACCATGTCTGAATCAGGTGGTGGCAATCGCTCTGAAAAATTGCTGACAACCTGTCCCTGCCTCTTATGAGCTGCCGATTCAATCTGCATTATCAGAATGTTTCGGCTCCAGCCATTTACAATTGCAGCCTGCATATACCATTTACGGGTATCCAAATCTTTTACTTTTGTAATAAGAGCCCCGTGATGACCCCACGGCAAAGACAAGATCAGATCTTCCGGAAAAAGTGCAACAGGTTGTTGCACTTTTTTCTGGACCTTAATTTGTGCAACAGGCTGTTGCACAATTGGCAAATGAGAATATTCTCGATAGAAAGCCAGCATTTGTTTTATATTCCGCTCAGAAAAACCCTTTTCTTCAGGCAACTCGTTATGAAGATCGCGAGCAAGACGAGGAATAACGCCGGCGCCCCATCCTTCGTTGCGCTGGCGGTTGTCAATGAGCCCGCCAATTTCCCAGTAAAGCCTTACCAGCTCTGCATTAACGCCAAGCATGGCACGAGTCTGGGCAGTACGAATTCTCTGCTTGATATCAGACAGCAAAGAAGCATAGTCAGCGGGCAAACCGGAAATCCTTTTTTTCACTTTCCGGCCTCCAGGCAGGCGATCAGCTCGGCTTTGAGGGCC
>CAZPCO010000225.1:0-5977 GCA_964585025.1 uncultured bacterium
CGCAGCAGCCGCAGCAGACTTTCGCGATAGGGTCGTCGGGTCAGACAGGCCACTCCGACCCAGAACATTGCCGCCAGAAGCGGAAAAAATCTGACCAGATCACCGGTCTTGTCGGCAAAAAACAGCAGCAATCCGGTGAAGACTGTGCCGAGCGGTTGCAGAATGCCTTCGTTTACGGTTATGATTCTTGCCTTTTCTCGAGGGGGCAGGGCATTGTAAAAGAGGCTGTTGACCGGTTGATACAATGCGTTCTGCAGGCCAACCTGAATGAACTTCAATGCGGTGCCCGGAAAGAGACTGAAAGAGGCAGCGGTGCCGGCGAAACCGGCAAGAACCAGACCGGGATAAATCAGGTTGGTATTACTGATACCCAGCCTTTGAATGAGGTTTCCGGTGATAACACCCTGAAACACAAATGCGAAGAGGCTGGCGAAAATTGTGAACAGACCGTAGAACCTGGCAAGATCGTTCTCTGTAGAAAAACTGTGGTTAAAAATTGATGCGGCCTGGAACTCGGCGAAATAATAGGAAAGATTGGCGCAGATAGCAGACAAAACAAGAAACAACACCAGCCTGGAATCAACAAGACTGCGAATAAAATTTCTCAGTTTCTCAGTATAGCGGATTCGCTTGCGTTCAGGGGTTCGCGTGAAAAAATTCTGAATCTGCGGTTTGATAAAGCTGCTGCTGCCGGCAAAAAAGAAAAGCACGGCCAGACAATGAAGCATCAGCCATACCAGCAGCAGTTGTGGTACGGGGTAGTCGGCGGCAAGCCAGTTAAGGCTAAGCCCTGCAGCGATACGCCCCCCGATCACACCGGTAAAGATAAGCGGCAGCAGCCTTTTAGCTTTGAGAGCGTTGAACTGGGTGCCTATCAGAACTGAAAGAACGACCGGTATGACAAACATCAGGAGGTTACTGATGAAATATAAAACATAGCAGCCAATATTTGAATTCTGCTCGCCATCGAGAACGATTTTTACCGCAGCAGTAATGGCCAGAGCCGAAACCGCTCCAGAACCGATGGTAAGATGTCGCTTCTCGATACGGCCATGCAGAAGTGTCAGAACGACGCTGACCGGAATGGCAAAGAGAGAACAGATGATGAACATGGCCGGAAGGTTTTCGACTCCGGCCCGCTTGATGAACAGGGTATCGGATATTGAGTCGCCAAATGCGAGTGAAAACCAGCACAGAAAGGTGAAACCCCAAAAGAAGCCGGTTTCACGCCATTCATTGGCTCTCACATTTAACAGCGACTCAAGTTTGTCGAGAAACATCCCCGTTGTTCTCCAGCCCCTTCACTTTACCAGAATTTCCAGTCGTATCGTACACCTATCTGCTGTTCTTTTTCGGGTTCCTTGAACTCGATGTTGACAACAAAACCTTTAGGCAGGCGATATTCAAAAATATAGGCTTCTTCCTGACCCTGCTCCATCGAACCTTCATAAGCCATAAAAATGTTTCTGCCAAAATATTTGCCTACTCTGATATACGGGCGCGATTTTCCTGAAGTGCGATCGAAAAGCGATGACAGAAACAATTCGTCGAGGTTGAGAGCCGTAGAGATTGTATTGCCGATCAAGGCTGAAATATATGAATTTTTCAGACCTTCAAGAATTTCAGTTTCAAAAAGTTCTCTCGTGTCGCTGCGCATGGCGGAATTCAAATCTCTTCCGAGGGTGAGAAGGGCGAGGATGTCGCCTTCTGACATCGGTGGGGTTGAATATATCTGCGGGGTAAATGATGAAACGCGACCATTGAGAGTCAGAAAAATTTTGGTGCTCTGGATCTGCCCTTCTGATTTAACGTAGATCTGCGGGTCCAGACTATTGTCGACGCCGCCGAAATTGATTTCACCGGTTTCAATAACGAATGGGCGCTGTTTGAAATACAATTTGCCCTGGACACAGCTCACACCTCCATCAAGATGTATCTGATCGAGGTCCCCGAGAATAGAAAACTTGCCACGCATCTCAGAATTGAGAAAGGAACTTTTAATCCAGAAATTCCTCGGGATTTCAAAATCGAAGCGATAATTGAGTGTGTCAAAGAAAAAGTCCACGGGTTTGCGCTTGCCAAGGATGTCAGAGGTTAGATTGAACTTGCCGCGTGGCACGAAAACTTTACCCGCAAGCACTGGATTATAGAGACCACCGGTTATGACGATTGCTGCGCTGGCGTTGCTCAATTCAAGATTCATAAAGCTCAGATCGAGTTTCTGGCCGCTGATGTTTGCCGTGATCGAACCGGTTGAATCGCGAAAATCAACCTGACCGAATCCGGAAAGTTTGCCTCTGCCAAGATTTGCCTCAAGTTTGTCGATATTGATCACTCGATCATCGGTGGAAATCTGGAAGTTCACATTGGTCAATGGCTTGCGCATGTTGCTGAAAGCGAGCTGATCTGCAGTCAGGTGCAGGTCACCGGCTATTTCAGGGTTGCCGGGCCGTCCGGTAAGCATAAGATCAGCCTTGACGGTTCCGCTGGCCTCACGAAACAGTTCCGGAACATATACGGCAAGGTCAGAAATCGGACCCTGCGGAATGAAAAGATGCATATTGATATTTGCGGGAACAAAACCCGGATCGAGATCAACCCGGCCATCGAGATTGAATGAACTGGTGGTCAATTTAACCTGGGCGTCATCGATATCGAAACCCTGGCGGTCTCCATCGACGCTGGCACGAACTTCAGGAATTTTTCGACCGGCCACCACGAAATCTTCAATTCTTGCGGATCCTTTCAATTTAGCGCTGGCAATATCGCCAAAAAGACGCGCTTCAACAGAGAGACTGCCGTCATAATTCCAGTTGGGCAGGTCAAAGAAGCTGCCGATGGCCTTAACCGAAAAATTGCGGCCATTTATCATCAGAGCAACGTTTTTTTCAGGTGTAAACACCCCTTCGACACCGAGTATGCCCTGACGATACTTGAGCTCCAGCGATCTGATCTCAAATCCATTGTTCTGATAAAGTATCTGCAGCGGCCGGTTGGCAATGATCACGTCGTTGTTCTTTTGAATGCGCAAAGCGCTGAGCTGCAGATTGACGACGTCAGGGGTTCGTGAAACGAGATCACCCTGAATATGGCATTTGCCGGTCGCCTGCAGATCACCGTAGTCAAAGGCTTTGCCTCCGAAGACTTCCTGAATGAGCGTCAGATCGGCCTCTTTGAACTCAAGAGAAGCGGAATAGGGCTTTCGATCATACCAGGACATATCGCCGCTGATTCTAAGACCCAGCTTGTCAAATTCTCCGCTTTCGATCACCAGACCATCGTCATCAACCGAAACCTCACCGCCGAAATTCCCAAGCATGCGTTTGTTCAGCTGCAGATCTTTGGTAAAAAGAGTAAAAGAACCGCTGCGTCTGGCTCCGTCCCATTCTAGGGCTCCCTGCGCATTCATTTCTCCGGTCAGGCCGGGGAATCTTTTGCAAATCTCTGCGATACGTTCAATTCGAATCCCTTCCATTTCGAGAGAACCGTTGAAGTGTTCGCGGTCGTTCATTTGGCCAGCCAGGTTCATTGAACCACCGAAAGCTTTGACAAAGAAGCTTTTTAAATCAATCTGCCGATCGGCCGAGCTGCCTTCAAGATAGATACTGTCTATGTTTTCCCCGGCTACAACCAGTTTATGACCTTCAAGAAGGTAGTTCCAGACATTGCGCGAATTTTCGCGTCCAAAACTGATATAGCCGCCAAACTCGCCGGCGGAGGTCTTTTCTGCCACCCGTGCGGGAAGAAGTCTTTGCAGAATGCCAATAGGCAGCCTTTGAAAGCTGAGACGCAAGCCTTTGATTCGCCCGGTCAGAATATCAAGAGCCAGATAGCCATCGAGCATGCCATTTTCCGACTGCTTGACCACCATTGGCGACAAAGTAAGCAGCGGCCCTTTGATATCGATCTGCGCTCTGAATGAATCGATATTGTTTCCCATGAGCCCCAGCTTTTCGCTGATGAGATTACCTTTAACCTCGGGGTGCCCAAGTGGGCCTCCAACCTTTGCATGCAGCGATACAACCCCGGTGGCAACGGTCGTTGGCACTGAAAATACTGCAAGATCGACGTTTTCGACCTTAACCTCTGCAGCAAGCTTATCACTGGTGATCAGGCCAGCCACTGATATTGAACCCTTGTCAGCAAATCTGGCTACCGGATCAGACAGATTCCAGTTCTTTCCTGTTCCAAAAATCCGTGCTGACAACTCCTTTGGCCTGACATTGTAAAAATTGCCGTCTTCCATCTTCAGGTTGATATCGTAAGTGGTGCTTGCCGGATTTTTCAGATCGAAACTTACGGTAAACGGGCCGTTGCACCTACCGCTGAACGGAACCTCGATGAAGGGTTTAAGCTTCTGAAGGTCGATTCTATGCAATTCTCCGGTTAGACTCCCCTGCCCTTTCATCGGTCCTGACAATTTTATGGTCGAACTGGCATCGAGATTGCCAATCTCCGTTTCCAGGCCGCCTTTCATATTGAGAGATGCCTTGTCATCGAGTGACCAGTCGAATTTCGTTCTGGTTATTTTTTTGTTCTGATAGAGCCAGTCGCGTGCTTCAGCGCTTCCGGAACCGCTGATCACCTTTCTGTTGCCTCGAAAGGTACCATTGAAGTCTATAACTCCAGGTTCGGTATTCAAAAGATTGATTCCGGAGATTTCGAACATTCTTTTGTTTAGACGCATATTCTTACAGGTGATGGTGCCGGAATAATCGGTCATCTGCTCGGCATCTCCTTGCCAGACTCCGTCCATTACAATGTTTCCCTCATCGAAACCTGCCGCTATACGGCATCCCCATGGTGACGCATGCTCCTTATTCAACTTCAGATCGACATTTCCCTTAATTCCGGCCCAGTTGAAAGTGCATGAACTGACGTCTATCGAACCTTTGAGTTCATAATTGAGCAGACGGGCAAGGCTGGAAGCTGGTTTTTTGATTCTTCTGGCCAGATTGCCGCGGTAATTCAGATTTACAGTCGCTCCGCCGCTGGTAATATTTAGACCAAAGCGATGGGAAAGAAAAATCAAGGGTATGAAACTGGAAAAGTCGCTTTCGTGCCATTGAAAATTGATCAAAGCTTCGCCAGTATTGACTCCGAGCATGGCGCTCAATTTTGAAGTGCCTCCGAGCGGGCCTTTGGCGAATGACATTTCCAGCCTTGCATTGTTGCGGGTTCTGATAAAGGCAGCTTTAAAGTCGGGAACATTGAAAATACTGACCGATGTATTCAGGGTAAGACCATTGACAAAGACTTCGCGGGCCGGAATTGCCAGTAATCTGACATCTCCAGAGGCATTCTCTGGTTTTGGGGCGGTGGCATCGAATATGAGATTACCGAGCTCTATTTTCTCGATGACGGCGCGGCTGAAATATAGATCGAGAGGCCCGGTTCCAGAGGCGAGATAAATGGTTGCCTCGTCGGCTTCGATGAATGGTTTTTCGCCAGGCATCATGACTTTGAGTTTTTTTGCCAGAATCGTGTGCTCGGGGAAGTTTATATTCAGATCACCGGCATCGAAATCTATATCATGAAAGCTGCGGACATACTCTCTGACACTGTTAACCAGGCGGCCTGGCAGCTTGAAAGATTGCTGCCAGACGTAATAGAAAGCCCCTGCGCCAGCCAGAAGAATGACGCAGAGGAGTATAAAAAGTTTGCGGACTCTCGATTTCAACAAGTAAACCTGCCCATGGCAAGGGTTGGCGATATCAGTTCAGGCGTAGACCTTGAGTGTGCCGCGATTGTACCACAGCCATCGAGCAATAGCAAATGTTAATGAGAGCGGCAGAAAACGTACAAGAAAAGAGCCCTGCTCATCGAGCAGGGCTCCTGGAAATTCTAATTATTTGCCTTTGGCTACGAGGTCTTTGAGATCTTTGCCGGCTTTGAATTTTACAACTTTCTTTTCGGGAATGTTGATGGCTTTTTTGGTCTGGGGGTTAACACCCTTGCGAGCTGCGCGTTTGGCAAC
>CAZPCO010000226.1:0-4737 GCA_964585025.1 uncultured bacterium
TGGCCCGGGCCGTCGAAGTCGGCGTCAAGGGCGTCATCGTCGGTGGTTATGATGCCCACGATCTCAAGGAATTCCTTGGTTACGATCTTGGGGTTGCGATTACAGGCACCGAAGACAAAGGAATCACCCTGGTCGTTACTGAAGGCTTTGGTCAGATCAACATGGCGAAAAAGACTTTTGACCTGCTGAAAGGCGCTGAAGGCCGTAAAGCCTCTATCAATGGTGCCACGCAGATCCGCGCCGGGGTAATCAGACCTGAAGTGGTCATTCCGATCGAGGTTGCCGATATCAAAGAACAACGCCATGCTCCGAATACCGGCATGACGATCGGCAGCAACGTGCGCATCATCAGGCAGCCACACTTCGGCGAAGTCGCCAAAGTAACGGCATTGCCCGAAAAGCCGGTGATCATTCCTTCCGAAGCAAAGGTGCGCGTTGTCGAAATCGAAACCGTATCTGGCGAGAAGATCGTTCTGCCACGCGCCAACGTCGAAATCATCGAAGAATAACCAATGACAGAAAAGTATAACGACATCAACCCCGAACAGCTGAAGAAAGAGGTCAAGGAAGAGCTTCTCAAACGTGAGATTCTCATGGGTCTCGAAGAAGATGAAATTGATCTTTTCGAGCTGTTCAGGGTGTTGCTCAAGCACTGGAAACTCGTTGTCATCATGCCGGTAGTGGTAGCGCTGGTTGTCGCGGCATACAGTCTGACCCTGCCGAATCATTACAAAGCGAACGCAACCATTTTCGTGCATTCGAACAGCAAACTGGGCGCTCTTGGCAGCCTGCCCTTTGCGGGAATGATTCCAGGGCTTGGCGGCGGCGGTGGCGCCGAGTATCTGATGGTTTATCTGAAAAGCCGCACGATGAGCGATCGTATCAATGCCAGATTTGGCATTGCCACCAACCCGGCGATCGTGGGCGACGACCCGCCGAAGCCCGAAAAGATCAAGTATGATGAAGTCATCAAGACGATCGGAAAAATCGTTTCAGTCGACAAAGACAAGGACGGTCTGATCACCATCGGGGCCGAAACTATGTCGGCAACGACTTCTGCTGAAATTGCCGGTGCTTACATCGAATATCTCAGCGGTTTTGCCCGCGGCCCGCAGAAGGAAAAGCGACAGTTTATCGAGCAGCAGCTCGCCATTGTCAGTCGCGAGCTCGAGACTGCCGAGAACGAATTCAAAGCCTTTCAGGATAAACACAAGATGTTTGCGATCGAGAAGCAGTCTGAAAGCATCATCGAAACCCTGGCAAAGCTCGAAGCCGAAAAGGTTGAAGCCGGGGTATCGCTGCAGATGCAGGAAAGTCTGCTGAAATCATCTGGCAGTATGCCTGAACTAGTCAAGGTCGAAGCACAGAAAGTGGCTGAAGTGGCAAAGATCGATGCTTTGGCAAAGGAAATCGGCTCGGTAGAGAAGAGTCTGGCAGCTTTGCCAGATCTGGCTCTTGAATTTGCCCGTCTGATGCGCAATCTCAAGGTAAAAGAGAAGGTTTTCGGCGTGCTTACTGAGCAGTTCGAAATGGCCAAGATTGCCGAAGCCGAAGAAGGCAGCCAGTTTGAAGTAATCGATCGGGCGCATATTCCACAGGTCAAATCGAAGCCGCGCCGGTCGATCATGGTTATTCTTGGCGGTCTGAGCGCTGGTGTACTCGGTGTATTTGCCGCGTTTCTCATCGAATTCGTCAGACGCCGAAAAGAACAAGAAAAGAAGCAGGTCGAATCCGGTAAAACGGCGTGATTTTTGGGGCTGGCATAAAAATTGGTCTGTATTCAATTGTAGGGGTTCAACATGTTGAACCCCTACGGTTTTTAATTCACATGTTTATTTATATGTGCGATTTATAAATGGCAAAGAAGAATATTCAGGAAAATGCGGCGACAACAACATTATTTGCCTGGTTCAACGCCAGAATCAGCGATGTTTTCGGTTTTCCACTGGCGCTGCAGACCAGGTTGCCGGCAGAAACCCTGCGACAGCTGGGGGCACCGAATAGACTTGTCGAGACTTTCAGGCAACTTAATGACTGCGAAATAATTCATAAGCAGATGGCGGATGGGCCAGTGCCAGATCTGGAGCGGCGGGAGCGCGGACGTAAGCGAAGCACCGGGCAATTCTATACCCCCGAAGCTTTGGCAGAACGGCTTGCAATGCTGGCCCGCCTGCCTGGCCATAACGCTGCCGGTAAAGAAAGCAAAGACAGCAATATCGCCAAAGCCGGTTCAGCCAACCGCACCAGACACCTGGTGAATGACAGCGAGAGCGAGGGCGACGATGACAGGAGGTCGCGAATGTGTTGCCGCCAGAGGAGAGGGTGCGGACAGGGCATCGATAACGACCACGATTACGTCAATGACCACGCCCACGACAACGATCACGCCCACGCCCCTGACCACAATCAAAACATTATCGACAGTGCCGTGTGCGGCGATTTCTCACAAACCAGCACCTGTAAGGCAACAGATTCTGACTTCCGGGGTGACACCTTGCGGGTTCTTGACCCTGCCTGTGGCGATGGGAGCTTTCTGATGGCAGTAGCCCGGCGCCTTTGTCGAGAGCGTGATTACCGCGTCGCTTCGCTCCTCGCAATGACACACGACCGGTCGCTGAGCGGAGTCGAAGCGACACAGCCGGCCGATCATTATATATTGAAGAAGGCACCACATGACCGGTCGCTGAGCGAAGTCGAAGCGACACAGGAGACACTTCAACCAGCTGGAAGCGGTTTCAGAGATAAGGAATGTCATTGCGAGCGCAGCGAAGCAATCTCTTCTCGACAGGCCGACGGCCAGTTTCAGTTTCTCGACTGTATCCATGGCTATGATATCGATCTGCAGGCGCTGCTGGTCTGTCTAACCCGGCTGATCTGTGCTTTTCCAGGGTGTGGCTGGCCGGTGCTGGAGCAGCGTGATTTTCTGCTCGAACCGCCGGCGACCTCATTTGACCTGGTGATCGGCAATCCGCCATATCGTGTCAATCTGGACGAGGCGTTCAAGGAGCGTCTTGCAGGTCTTTACAGCACCGGAGAGGGGGAGAAGGATCTTTATACTTTTTTTCTCGAGGGTGGTTTGCGTGCCTTGGCGGCCGGTGGCCAGATGATCATGCTGACATCGCATACATGGCTGGTGAACCATCAATGTGGCAGAATCAGAGAACATGTATTCGGGCTGCACCAGGTAACTGATCTGCGTCTGTTGCCGGCGCGTTTTTTTGCGAGTGCGCCCGGGATTCTGCCGGTAGTCTGTTTTGTCGATAAAACCGGCGATGGCAGCAGAGTGAAGGTGTTTGCTGATTATACTGAAGAGAATGGCTGGCAGAGAGAATTTTCTGCGTCATCAACCAGTTTTGTCGATGGCAGAGGTTTGCGCCAGGCAATTGTGCCGGAAACCCTGAGGCAGGCGTTTGCAACCATGAATAGCAACGCGATCAGACTTGGCGATGTTGCCTGTATCGGCGTTGGTATTCAGGAATCCATGCGGCGTGAAGGAACTGTTTCGAAGCATGTCAGTGATGCGAAGAAAAGTGATCGTCATCGTCCGGTGCTTCGGGGGCGGGAAGTTGCGCCATTTGCGATCAACTGGGAAGGAAGCTTTATCGACTACGGTCCGCATCTGGCTTATGCCGGCAGCGAAGCGGTTTTTTCCGGGCCCAAAATACTCTATCAGAATATTCGTAACGAGAAGCTCAAGGTCAGATTAGTAGCAGCTTACGATCCGGGTGGATATTTTCCGAAGAATTCGCTTTCTTTCATTCTTCCGGAGTCAGAGGACTACAACATGTTTTTTATTCTCGGACTGTTGAACAGTTTGCCGGTGAATGCATGGTTCAGCAGCCAGTTTCACAGCTTTCACATCACGGTGACTCAGATGCGGCAGGTTCCATTGCCGCCTGTAAACAAAGCTTTGTTTGCTGAAGTTGCTGACTATGCCAGGAAATTGTCGCAGTGTGAGACCGGAGAAACCGGCAAGCTGCTGTTGCATCTGAATGAGGCGGTCTGCCGTTGCTATTGCCTTAGTGAAGACCGGGCGGGGCAGCTGCAGGAATTTGATAAATTTCTTGAACAAGCTGCGAGCTTATGATAAATTAGCACTCACGGGTTAGGAGTGCTAACCGTTAAACATCACAGGAGGAAAGGTTCGATGCCAACCTATAATTATCGCTGCACAAAATGTGAAAAGATTTTTGATGCCTTTCATTCAATGATGAGTACGGAACCGCAGCATTGCCCGGAATGCGGCGCTCTGGGAAACAAACTTTTGTCCGCAAGTTCGGTTATTTTCAAGGGGTCTGGTTTTTATTCAACTGATTACCGTGATTCGGGATATCTTGAAGCTAAAAAGAAAGACAGCAGCACCCCGACCACCGAAACAACTTCGACCGCGAAAACAGATGCCGCTACTCCAGCTGCTACGCCTGCCGCTGCCAAACCAGAGGCAACTACTCCGGCGGCAACAAAGACAGCAGCATCCACACCGGTATCACCAGCGCCAGTTGCTCAGGCTGCCTGAACCCCGGTCGCTGAGCAGAGTCGAAGCGACCAGAGCCGGCCCTTCGACAAGCTCAGGGGCCGGGTGTCATTGCGAGGAGCGCAGTGACGAAGCAATCCGCCATGATACACCTGAGATCGCTTCGCTGCCGCTCGCGATGACACATAGTTGTCTGCGATGACCAGTGCGGCCCTTCGACAAGCTCAGGGGCCGGGTGTCATTGCGAGGAGCGCAGTGACGAA
>CAZPCO010000226.1:4837-5975 GCA_964585025.1 uncultured bacterium
ACCTGAGATCGCTTCGCTGCCGCTCGCGATGACACATAGTTGTCTGCGATGACCATTACGGCCCTTCGACAAGCTCAGGGGCCGGGTGTCATTGCGAGGAACGAAGCAACGAAGCAATCTCTGTGTGCATTTATAAATTTTGTATATTCTGCCGGTTGATCATGTATTAATAAAATGCTTTATCGTGCCGATTTCCGCTTACAATGAAAAGCGGTTTAAAAATCATGATAACCGGTGCAACCGGTTTTGCTGGCAGTACTGTAGCGCCCTGGATGGTTGAGCGTGGTTATCGGGTGATTGCAGCCGGCCGGCATTCACCTGAGATTTCGGGCGTAGAATTTTCGCCGATTTCGAAGATCGACAGCTATACCATCTGGACTGGTGCCCTGGCAGGAGTCGACGTCGTCATTCATCTTGCGGGCCGTGCTCACCAGATGAATGAGAATACCGATGATCATCAGCTGTATTTCGAAACCAACCTCGATGGTTCTGTTAATCTGGCGCAACAGGCTGTAAAAGCCGGTGTAAAGACTTTTATTTTCATAAGCAGCATCAAGGCCATGTTGAGTACATCCCATGACGAGCCTTTGAGCGAGAGTTTTCCATGTAATCCCCTCGAGCCTTACGGTATGTCGAAGCTCAAAGCGGAGATCGAACTGCGGAAAATTTCCGACGCTGCTGGTATGAAACTCGTCATTCTGCGGCCACCGCTGATTTACGGGCCGGGAGTCAAAGGCAACCTGGCAAGTTTGATCAGACTGGTTCGACGTCTGCCGTTTTTACCGCTTGGCGGCCTGACAAATCGTCGCAGTCTGCTTGGGGTTAAGAATCTGGCATCGGCTATAGAAGCCGTAATGCTTTCAGAGGCAGCAGCCGGCAAAACTTATCTGGTCTCAGACGGCGAAGTAATATCAACTTCTGAGCTGGTTGCCAGGCTGGCAAATGCCTATAATCCGTCATGTCGAATAATTTCGTTGCCAGGCTGGTTCTGGAAATTGACCGGGCGCCTGCCGGTTCTGGCTTTGAAAATTGCCAAGCTCACCGGCTCTTTGCCTGTTGATTCAAGCCTGATCACCAGTGAGACCGGCTGGAAAGCGCCATATTCGATGGCGGAACAGCTTTAAAAGCTTTGCTTGCC
>CAZPCO010000227.1:0-2036 GCA_964585025.1 uncultured bacterium
GCTCAGGCACCCAGATCACCCATTACAATGTTCGTTTTGTCGATGGCAAACCCGTAGCTCTCGAAATGAGCCAGTACACCAAGCTTATTTTTGGTGATGCAGGCGTAGCCGGCACTGCCGGTTCTTCTGCCGACGATGTTGCTCAGGCAACCTCAGGCAAAACCACCGGTTCAACCAGTGGCAAAACCAGCTCGAGCTCTTCAAGTTCCTCGGGCTCTTCAAACTCTTCAAGCGGTCAGCCGGTAGGCAGCAGCGGCAGCCAGAGCTCAAGTTCCAGCTCACAGGGCGGCTCGACTGTAAATTCTTCAGTTGCTGACGACGTGGCCCAGGCTCCCAGTACTTCCGGCAGCAGCAACAGCAATTCAGGAAGTTCCAGCTCACAGAGTTCAAGTTCTTCACAGAGCTCTTCAGCCAAAACTTCTACCGGTTCCAATGCCGGTTCGGTTGCTGACGATGTCGCCAACGCCGGTTCAGTTGCTGATGATGTAGCCAACTCAGGCTCCACCACTGGTAGCAACAAAGTTTCAAGTTCACAGAGTTCTACCGGTAATTCAGTCAGCGCCGGTTCAGTCGCTGATGACGTTGCCAATGCCGGTTCGGTAGCTGATGATGTGTCTGGCGCCACTGCCGGAAAAACCACTACCACCACTACCAAAACCGAAACCACTACTACGAAAACCACCTGGGATCCATCCAAACACCCCAGAGACCCGCAGACCGGTCGCTTCATCTCCAGAGAAGAAGCTGTCAGACGCGGCCTGATGGATGGTAATTCCAGTTCCTCTTCACAGGGTTCACAGACCGCAGCCGGTTCAACTGCTGACGATGTAGCCGCTGCCGGTTCAACTGCCGATGACGCAGCCAAGGCTACTACAGCCGGTTCAAGTGCTGACGATGTCGCAGCTGCAGGTTCTACTGCTGACGATGTCGCCAATGCCGCCGCTGGTTCAACTGCCGATGACGTTGCAGCTGCCGGTTCGGTTGCCGATGATGCAGCCAAGGGTACTGCTTCCAAGCCTTCAATTGGTGACAAGTTCAAAGCTGGCTATGCTACTGGTAAGGGTATGACCAACCAGGGTATCCAGAATGTTAAAGACAGTCTCAAATCAGGCTTCAGCGCTAAAAACCTGTTGATCACTGCCGGTATCACCGTAGGTGTCGACCTGGCTACTCAGAACATGCGCGGTGAAAAGCCCAGCGTTAAGAAAGCTCTCAAAACCGTATGCAGCGCCGAATTTGCCGGTGGCGTCGGTGGCGCAGTTCTCGGTGCAGCTGCAGGCTCATTCTTCGTCCCCTTCCTGAGCGCCGTTCCGGTTGTTGGTGGCGTGCTCAGCGCCCTTGCCCCCTCCTTCGGTTCAATCGTAGGTTCTTCAGTCGGCGCTTATGTTGCCGGTGACCTCAAAAATGGCAAGTTCTCGATCAAGGAAGCCTTCAAGAGAATCGACTGGGTTGGCGTAACCGGTCAGGCTATCGGTTCAACCGCCGGTGCTGCCCTGGGTTCGTTCCTCGGCCCCGTAGGCACTATCGTTGGTGGTATGGTCGGTGGTTACCTCGGTAACTGGGCAGCTCAGAAAATCGCTGGCCTGTTCCGCAAAGACGGTTCAGCCAATCTGCCCGAAATTGCAATGCCAGTCGGCACCGGTACTCCGGTTGGTGGTGGCGTGATCACCATCGGTGGCGACGATGCAACCGTATCGACCTCAGCTCCTCCGGTCAGCTCCAATGACACTGTTAAAATTGAAGGCGAAGTCGTTGGTGACTATGAATCTGAAGTTGCCCTTGCTTACAGCAAATACCAGGAACTCTACAAGCTCTATGTAGAAATGGTTAACCAGGGTCGTCAGGATGACGCCAACAAGGTTGCCGTTGAAATGAATTCAGCCAAGAAGGAATATGACGAACTTCGCACTAAAAGCAGCAAGTAAGTTTTTGTTCTGATCTCGATCTCTCTCTAAGCGTTAAATTCAGGGGCTCAGTTTTCTGAGCCCCTTTTTCTTTACCCGGAAAACCATAGTTCAGAGCCGCAATGCCCACGA
>CAZPCO010000227.1:2136-5940 GCA_964585025.1 uncultured bacterium
AGAAGAACCACACGAAGAAGAACCACACGAAGAAGAACCACACGAAGAAGAACCACACGAAGAAGAACCAAAGCAAGCTTTGGTGGGAATCATGAATTCGGTTGCTTCACTCCGCTCGCAATGGCAGCTTTGCAGCAGCCACAACAGCGGGTCGACTTAGAGTTTACGGATGATTACCAGAGTTACATCGTCGGCGTATGGCCCCGGAACCCTGAATTCATCAAGCTGCTGCATCATTACTCTGAGCGTTTCGGTACCAGAAGCTTTCTGACTCATCATCGCATCGAAACTCCTGCTGAAGCGATCATAGCCATACATATCACCGGAGTGGTCAGAGCTTTCGATTATGCCGTCAGTATAAAGAATCATCGCATCGCCGGGCCGCATCGTGCGGGTTTCAATCTTGCAGCGGCGCTTTTTCATCGCACCGAGTGGCATTGTGGGCAACTCGATTTCCGTTGACATGCCTTTGCTGGCTTCAAAAAACCTGGGATAGGACTGACCGGCATTGTCGACTTCGATTTTGCCGGTTACAGGGTCGAGCACAATCGTGACCAGGGTCATGAACTTATGGCGTGGCTTGAGTTCACGGTTGAAAAGGGCGTTGAGCATATCCATCAGGCCGGCCGGGAAAAGCTTGCCATCGGCGGCGGCATAATTAACCGTGGCTTTGGCCATTGCCATGGCCAGAGCTGCTGAAATACCATGGCCGGTAACATCGCCGAGAACGATGGCGAGACGCCCATCGTTAAGCTTGATGCAATCGTGATAATCGCCGGCAAGGTCGGTGGCCGAAGTATTGAAAAAGGCGATATCATACCCCTCCGGCACGATTGGAGCGGCTGGAAGCAGGCTTTCCTGAACGATCCGGCCATATTCCAGCTCTTTCAGTTCGCTGATGACCTTGTTGAATGCATCGGAAACAGCGCCGAATTCATCGCTGCGTCGCACCGGAATCCGGAAATCATGCCGGCGTTCGCGGATTGCGCTGATGCCGCTGCTCAGGTCGCCGATTGGCAGAATAATCAGGCGGGTAATGAGCATCGCACCGAGCATTGCCATGACGAGAGCAAAAACGCTGCCGGTTAGAAGCCGCCATTTAAAGGGGGTCAGGGTGGCAAGTCTTGCCGGTTGCGATATCAGGTGCATGAAAACATGTGAGTTGATTATTTTTTCTGGTTTGCAGGTCACCCAGAAAGTCTGGCCGGCAAATTCGATTTCGCGAAAAAGCACCCGGTTAGTGCTGAAGCTGGTGATTGCCGTCTGAAGGAGTTTTTCTTCCGGAATGTCCTGCCGGTGCGGAAAGATACGGAAACTGCTGAAATGATAATTGAGCTCAGTTGCCAGTTGCAGTGAATCACTGCTAATCTGTTGATTGCCAAGCGTCTGTTTAACCTGTTCGAGGTATATTTCGAGCAGCTGATTGGTCTGGCACATGAAACCGGGGCCGGTGGCTATTTCAGGGTAGACATCCCAGAACCAGGTGGTCGGGAAGGTGCCCATGTGAAACTGCCATTGTCGGCCCCTGAGGCGCAATATGGTAGCCATGCCGATCTCGTCGGTCGACATGACCGATTCACTGACAATTTCGGCAGGGGTAACCCGGCTGGTAGCTACGGTGCTCATTCTGGACGGGGCATGGAGTCTGATCGTCATGCGGCTGAGCAGATCCATGGTTTCGGCAACTCCATGCACCTGGCGGTCGTCGGTTGAAAAAATGGTCTGGCCATCGCCATCGCGAACTTCGAGTCTGGCGAGAAAGCGTGGCAGCGAATGTTTTTTTAGATAGCGCTGAAACATTTCTTCGGAGGGTGCTTCGGTTATCAGCGCCTGCCGAAGATCGCGGCCCAGCTCTTCTGATTGCGCGATGCGGATGTTGTACATTTTTTCGAGCGGTTCTATAGCGGCGATGCTTTCGGCAAAAACACTGTTCTCAATTACTTCACGGCGTTCAGAGAGAGAAGTTGCACCGATCAGGATAGTGAAAAGCACCGGAAAAACTGATGCCATTGCAAACAGACCCAGCACCCGGTAGCGAATTGACAATGAATCAAGCCATTCGCAAACGAAAGCGCCGGGAAAAAAGCCGGCAAATGCAGTCAGGTAGAAAAGCAGCGCCGTGAAAAACAGAATAGCTGCTGCCAGAAAAAGGTGGTTGGCCCAGTGCGGCTGCATGCTTTCTGCGACCGAGAGCGGTATGGTGCTGAACCAGCAGGCTCCGGATTCGTCATCGAGAAAATACCAGATTCGGTCGTTGGCCAGAGTGTTATTCTGGCCGCTCAATCGCGCTTTTATGCGGGCAGCGGCAGCCTGGTCGGCGGTAATTCCTGAAGGGGGAAGCCACTGGCCGTTGGCAGGATTTCCTACTCCGAATTCTGAGGTTGAGGGGTGGGCGAGCTTGAAGCGTTCGACGAAATCAGGAAATCCGGTAGCGATAAAAAATACTCCCAGGCCATCGGGCCAGGTGTTCCAGTAGTAGAATCGATCGCTTTCTTTGAACTTGTAACGTTTCAGAACCCCGGGCGACTGGCTCATCAACTCCAGGCGATGCCCGGCTCCGAATGCATCGAGAAGGGGTTGATGCACACGGCGCTGAGCTTCCTGAAAGGCTTGGCCTGTCATTCTCAGATCGCTGATTATTTCTGTGAAAAGTGGCATATCGGAAGGAGAAGCGTTGAAACTCTTTTTGAGAACATTGTCTGTGTAAAAGAATGCCTGTACCGCCACTTTGAAGGTGTCGGAAGCGTTTTTTACCGCGTTTGCAAGCTCTGCACTGCCGGGCCCGCTGATTCTTGCGGTCTCGATGAGGTGTTTCATCCGGTTGTAGACAAAGGCCTCGTCGGATGTTGCTGCAACTACCGGATCAAGGCTGGTTTCAAGAATTTTTAAAATGTGTGTCCGATGTTCGCGCCTGATTTTTTCGTCGGTTTGAAATGCAGTCAGAGATAGAAAAAGAAACATTATGCACGTAAAAATAAGTGCCAGGCGGCCAAATGAGGCTGATCGGTAATTTTCAGGCGACATCAGATGTGCCTTCCGGCGAGCGTTTCAGGGCAAAAATTGAAGTGTCGTCTGATTGATGGTTGTCACACCAGCTTTTGAATCTGGCTTCCAGTTGCAGCACCCAGGTGCGGGCGCTTGTCGTTGCTGTGTCGATGGCCCAGTTTTCGATGCCTTCAAACCCGATTGGGCGCAGATGCCTGTTGTAGGCTTCAAGAAATCCGTCGGTCATACACAGCAGCCCGTCACCAGGCGCGAGAGTAAAGGTCTGGGAACGTGCCGGCTGCTGTCTGGCAATTCCGAGAGGATAAGCGGGTGTGCCCGTCCATTGGCAGGTTCCATTGGCAGATACTTTCAATGGATAGATGTGCCCTTTGGTGACCAGTTCAACTTCATGTTTTTCGGGGTTGAGAACGCCGCAGATAATGCCCATGAACATCCGTTCGGTACGGTTCTCGCGCAGCATGCGGTCGATCTGGTCGGTCAGGCCGGCCGGGCTGAGATCACTTCCCTGACTCCAGTGAAAAGTTACGGCGCGGGCAAATGCCATCATCAGCGCAGACCCGACGCCATGACCCGTTAGGTCTCCTACCAGAAAAAGCACGTTGCCATTTGGCAGCTGAAAACAGTCGAGACAATCGCCGCCAAGGTCAGAAGCCGCCCGCAGCATACCAAAAATGGAATAACCCTTTACTTCCGGGAAAGTGTTTGGAACCAGCCCTTCCTGAACGCTGTGGGCGATCTGCATATCGTAACTTTCAGCCATCATGTCGTTGAAGGCATGAAACAGCAGCGCTATTTCGT
>CAZPCO010000228.1:0-2913 GCA_964585025.1 uncultured bacterium
CTGGTATTCGACCTTGGCGGCGGCACACTCGACGTCACCATTCTCGAACTCGGCAATGGCGTTTTTGAAGTTCTTTCGACCAACGGTGACACCAAGCTCGGCGGCACCGACATGGACAACCTGATCATTTCTTACATCGAAGGCGAATTCAAAAAGGCTGAAGGCATCGATCTTTCCAAAGACTCTATGGCACACCAGCGCGTCAGAGAAGCTGCCGAAAGAGCTAAAATCGAGCTTTCCACCACTACCACAACCGATATCAACCTGCCATTCATCACTGCCACCCAGGATGGCCCCAAACACCTGGTCATGACCATCACCCGGTCACAGCTCGAAAAGCTCGTCGACAGTATCGTTGAGCGCTGCAAAGCCCCGATCGATAACGCCCTGAACGATGCCGGCCTCAAACGCAACCAGATCGATCACATCATCATGGTCGGTGGCCCGACCCGCATGCCGATCATTCAGAACCTGCTCAAAGCCCATTTCGGCAAGGACCCCGAACGCGGCGTCGACCCGATGGAATGCGTTGCCATGGGCGCTGCCATTCAGGCCGGCATTCTTGGTGGCGAAGTCAAAGACGTACTGCTGCTCGACGTCACCCCGCTCTCACTTGGTATCGAAACCCTCGGCGGCGTCATGACCGTTCTCATCGGCCGCAACACCACTTTTCCGCCCAAGAAAAGTCAGGTCTTTTCGACCGCTTCCGACAGCCAGCCTGCCGTTTCCGTGCATGTTCTCCAGGGTGAGCGCCCGATGGCTTCAGACAACAAGACCCTCGGCCGCTTCGACCTCGTTGGCATTCCGCCGGCACCACGCGGCGTTCCGCAGATCGAAGTCACCTTCGATATCGATGCCAACGGCATCGTCAACGTTTCGGCCAAAGACCTCGGCACCGGCAAGGAACAGGCGATCACGATCACCAACAGTTCCGGCCTGAAGAAAGACGACATTGACCGCATGGTCAAGGAAGCCGAAAAATACGCCCAGGAAGACGCAAAACAGCGCGAAAGCATCGAAACCGTCAACCAGGGCGAAACCCTTGTTTACCAGACTGAAAAGACTCTCAAGGAACTCGGCGACAAGGTTCCGGCTGAACTTAAAAACGAAGTCGAAGGCAAGGTCAGCGAACTGAAGAAGGCACTTGAAACCAAGGACGTGGAACAGATCAAGGCCAAGATCGAACAGCTGCAGACCACCGCTCAGAAACTCGGTGAAATGCTCTACAAGAATGCCCAGGCTTCACAGGCAGCCGGTGCTGCCGGCGCCGGACAGGCAGATCAGACTGGCCATGGCAACCAGCAGACTAAAGCCGGCGAAGACGAAAACGTCGTCGACGCTGAATTCAAAAAAGCAGACTGATCTCCAATCAGGCCGCAGAATCCAGCGCTGCTGGCATCTGCGGCCTGCCGCACAGCGGCAACCCACAGTTCGAGCACATCTGAAGAATACTAGACAGAGAAACCGACACCCACGAGGGAGAATTTAATGGCCAAGCGTGATTATTACGAAGTTCTGGGGATTCCCAAAAATGCCGATGAAGGCGAAATAAAAAAGGCGTTTCGCAATCTGGCACGTCAGTATCACCCCGATGTCAGCAAAACTGACGGCGCAGTCGAGAAATTCAAGGAAATCAACGAAGCCTACCAGATTCTCTCAGACCCACAGAAGCGCTCAGCCTATGACCAGTTCGGTCATGCCGGTATCGATCCCAGTGGCTTCAACTACCAGGATATGGGCGGTTTCAGTGGCTTCGGCGATATTTTTGGCGATATCCTCTCGGATTTCTTCGGCGGCAGCAATAGTCAGAGACGTGGGCCCAGACGCGGCAACGACCTGCGTTACGATCTCGAAATAACTTTTGAAGAAGCCGTTTTCGGCTGCGACAAGAACATCACCATCCAGAAATCCTCAGGCTGTACTGCCTGCGCCGGCAGTGGCGCCGAACCGGGCAGCACCCGCAAACAATGCCCGGTCTGCAAAGGCCGCGGCACAATTTCCCTGGCCCAGGGCTTTTTCTCGATTCAGAAAACCTGCCATCAATGCCAGGGAGAAGGCGAAATCATCGACAAGCCCTGCAATACCTGCAAAGGCAGCGGCCGTCTCAAGCATTCCCAGAAAATTGACGTCAAAATACCGCCCGGAGTCGAAACCGGCAGCAAACTCAAACTTGGCGGCGAAGGCGAACCCGGCGAAAAGGGCGGTCCGAGCGGCAGTCTCTATATCTTCATCACCGTCGGCAAGCACGATTTCTTTGAACGCATCGGTGATGATATCATCTGCGAAAAGAATATTACCTTTCCGCTGGCGGCTCTGGGTGGCGAAATCGAAGTGCCCACCCTCAAAGGCGTCGTCAAAATCAAAATTCCTGAAGGCACCCAGACCGGCAAGGTCTTCAGACTGCGCGGTTATGGCGTCAAGTCGCTGCGCGGCGGTCAGGGCGACCAGCTGGTGAAAATATTCGTGCGCACCCCGACCGAAATGACCTCGAAGCAGCGCGAGCTTCTCATGCAGCTCGCCGAAGAAGACCCCGAATCGAAAGCCACCGGCATCGGCTCCGGCAAATCATTCTTCGATAAGGTCAAACAGGCCCTCGGCGGTTGATAATTCCGCACTGCAATCTGAGCTGACAGAACCAGAACCGCTGTCCAAAAGCGGTTCTGGTTTCTTTTTATGGCCGGGCTAACAGCATAAGTGCCAGAACACCTGAGTTGGCGACCACCACATGAAGTGAGTCCATGTCCCTTGCACAAGCCTGGAATGAACAGGCAGTCGCACTCAGCAAGAAATTCTCATGGCCATATCCTGTCGTTGATTCCAAGCTTGTAATCGCTGAATGGTGAGGGATCGTCAGAAGGATTGAATGTGTCCGGTATAGTTTTCTCCACGTCCAGATAGCGTTTCTGGCCGTCT
>CAZPCO010000228.1:2923-5940 GCA_964585025.1 uncultured bacterium
CCGTCTAATGAATATTGCTGCCAGGGGGTATCAATTGGAACGCCGCCAGCGTATTGCCCGTTGCAATACAGCACCGAGGTTCTATGGGAGTATGCCCCTTCAGCCAGATCGTTCAAATATGCGCATTCGTAGTTAACGCCAAGGAGCTCACTTTTCCAGCTGCCGCTGCGCTTTCTCTGCGAGTAGGAACCGCTGGTCGAATTCAAAGTAAAAGTGCCGGTAATCAGGTCATCGAACGCCAGATCCTGAAAAGCCTGATGAGTATCAATAATCTTCAGCCGGATATCCACGCCTTCTTCGGATGGTTTGCACACAAAGACCCCATTGTAAGCAGCGTTAACCACATTGCCCGAACTGTCGAATTCTACCTTTCGGGTTTCGTTGTCTATTCCCTGGTATGTCCAGGTGCCTGAACGAGTGTCAGCCGAAAAGGCACCTTCGCATGTCCAGTCATAGCCGCCATCGACCCAGTGTTTTAGAATCACTTTTCCAGCCTTGAACGGGTAGATGTCGAAAGCTGCTGGGGTCGGCGGAATCGTTCTTTCCCGTGCTGGAAACGCGCCGCTCTGGTAGCCGCTGATTTCAAATTCGTAGGTCAGACTGGCTGCACCCTCGGCCATACTGTGATTTAGAACCTGGTCACTGCCGGTAACTTCGACGGCGAAGGTGGCTATCGAAAAATCACCACATTTGTCATAGACCTTGAACAGGAGTTCATGCGAGCCGATGTCCAGCCTGAATGGGGTGTACCATTTCACATAATCGATACTGATCGGTGCAGCGAGAGTTTCCATGTTGGCGTTCATTGCCAGCGGCAGTTTCATGGTCAGGGTCGCCTGCAGCGGGTAAGGGGTGACACTCTGGCCGGTTTCAGTTGTGTGAGAAGCGAGAGTGAACGATAGAAAGGTCGGGTTGTCATCGACCGAGACCTCAATTTTGCTCAGCCCCTGATTCAAACCTCGTGAGTCATCCATGGACAGAACGAAACTGTCGGTTCCGGTGCTGGTGCAGACATACGAGTAATAGCCTGCGAAAGGCTCCCAATTGGTGGGCCAGCGAAGGAGCAGATCATTGGTGAGGACTGCGGGACCGGTTATTTTCAGGGTCGGGGTGGCGTTTGCCGAAACTGTGTTTGAGGCAATGACCCAGGGGCCGAAAGGTTCGAACTCACTGCCCCATTCACCGATATTATAGCTCCAGGCCTGCACGATGGCCTTCAATTCGCCCTGCAGGCCCATCGAGAGTGCTGCATCGATCTGGCAGGGCTTTTCGGTCGAAAGAGTGGCTTCGGTCTTTATGTATGGTTTGATAGTAAGCTCCGGGCCTGCAAGACCGCCGACCTTGAGAGAATTTTTCATTTCGATGGCAGCTTCATTGGTGAAGGTACCCTGCAGTTTCGCCTCGAACATCGGCGTGTTCCTGACTTTCCAGAGCAATTGCCCTTTCCAGCCGGATTCCGCCGACCAGTTAGTGCCCGATCTGAAGTCGACGCGCATTTTGGTGCCGGTTTTCACTTCGGCCTCGGCTTTGAGAATAAATTTCCACGAGGCAGTGACTTCACGGCCCCAGGTGCCCGGCACCGGCCCGACAAAGAAGGGAATCTCGGTGTGCGGCAGCAGAGTGCCCTCAACTGCTGTCAGTTCAACGGCCCTCGATGCAACGAATTTCGCATAGATATCGCAGGCGGCATAGCCATCGACGCGCATTTCAAACTGCTGAACCGTGCCAAGAAAGGTTTCATAGGCAACGACAACATCGGGGTCGAATTCGAAATTGTCCATTTCGAGAGACAGATCACCGTAACTCGGGTCAATTAATTCTATCGGCCGGGTGAGGCCGGCTCTCAGATTGCGACGCATGCCGCCCCGCAGATAGTTCATCTTCATCTGATAGGCCGGGTCGCTGGTTTTCAGCAGTTTTTCAGACATAACGGGCAACTGCGACATTCTGCCCCTGAAGAGGTATTTGCATTCCGAAAAAACTTCCTGCATCGAGGCGCCTTCTACCGGGGGTATCACGGTTTGAGGAATTGGCGAAGGTGGCGCTGGAGAAGTCGGAACGGAAGGCGTCAGCAGCTTGAGGCAAACCGGCGTATCATTGAAAACCCCGGCAATGATCGAACCATAAGAAAATGGTGAAGTACCGGTTATTTCCAGCACCAGAGATGGGACGGCGGCATCAAAAGAGATGATCTTCACATTCGATGGCCAGTTGGCAGAGCCTATTTCGAAAACATTGGCATTGAGCTTCCAGTTCGAGTAGATGATCGGTTCGTCGGCACCGATCGGCGTGGCCTTAATCGGTGATGACCACGACAGATATTTGTTATCGGCATCGAGGGCGCCGACCAGAAAAGTATAGACCTGGCCGTTCACCAGATTTTCAAACAGCAGCACCTTGTCTTTGCAGGCGATGACCGGGGCGGTTTCGGTTGCCAGGACAGTGCCGGTTGCATAGAAGACATTGTAACCGGTCGCTGCGTCCATGCCATCCCAGCCAAGGGCGACACTGCCGCTGCCAACCTGGGTCCAGAGGCCGAAATTATTCGTCTGCTGCTGCTCGACAGCTGCTCCGGTGGCCGGGTCGACCTGAAACAGTCGATTGCCCAGGGTCGGGTCTTTAACCTGGCAGAGAATTTTGCCGGTGCCGGTTTTATCGTATTCGAGATAACTGATGCTCGCCGATGCGGCATTGGTAGAAGCGATGTCAAAAACATGATTCCAGGTAATTCCAGAGGCGGAAAGACCGGAACTGAGATCGCTGCTGGCACTGCCGCTCCAGCGAATCAAGGCCGGCCGGCCTGAATAACTGCCGGCAGCGATGACCGAACCGTCGCCCGGCAGGGTCTGGGTGCCCTGCGGCATAAAGCCGTTGCTGCCGTTGCAGAGAAGGTAATAAAGCAGCGTTCCTGCCGAACTGGACTGCCGGCTGAAAGCTTTGACAGTGCCAGAAGTGTTCTGCCAGGCGATGATGGCATAATCACCTATGCCTTGCCTGACAACCGTCACCGGCAGCAG
>CAZPCO010000229.1:0-5914 GCA_964585025.1 uncultured bacterium
TCGACAGAATGCGGTTGCTTATTGTCAGCGTTCTGACGGAGTCAGACTCATGTCCGAAATCATAAGGATCAGGGGAAAGCTTGCAGATATGCAGGTTTTTGAACTGACCCGTGGTTTGAAGGTAGGCGATACGGTTGAAATCACCGAGGAACTTCTTTCGCTCGAACTTGGGCCTGGTCTGATCGGCATGGTTTATGACGGTCTGCAGAATCCCCTCCCGGAAATGGCCGCCAAAATCGGCAAATTTCTCAAGCCCGGCAATTATTTCAAAGCTCTCGATCGCAGCCGCGACTGGGATTTCACACCGCTCGTCTCTCCGGGCGCGGTTGTGACTGCCGCTGAAAACCTGGGTAAGGTTAAGGAAAAGATCTTCGACCACTACATCATGACTCCATTTACCCTGAATGGTGAATGGAAAGTCAAGACCATTGCCCCCGCAGGAAAATACAAAGTTGATAAGGAAATCGCCACCCTTGAAAAGGATGGTCAGGTGATTTCGGTAACCATGATTCAGCGCTGGCCGGTACGTATTCCTCTCGGCATCTATCGTGAAAGACTGCTGCCCACTCAGACGATGGTCACCAAGCAGCGCATCATCGATACCTTCTTCCCTGTAATGCTGGGTGGCACCTATTGTATTCCGGGCCCATTCGGTGCCGGGAAGACAGTTCTGCAGCAGATCACCAGCCGTCACGCCGAAATCGATCTCGTTATTCTGGCTGCCTGCGGCGAACGCGCCGGTGAAGTCGTTGAAACCCTGCGGGAATTCCCGCATCTCAAAGATCCACGCACCGGTAAAACCCTCATCGAACGCACTATCATCATCTGCAATACTTCGAGTATGCCGGTTGCTGCCCGTGAATCATCAGTTTATACTGCGATCACCCTCGGCGAATACTATCGTCAGGTTGGCCTGAACGTTCTGCTGCTTGCCGATTCTACTTCGCGCTGGGCTCAGGCATTGCGCGAAATGAGCGGCCGCCTTGAGGAAATCCCCGGCGAAGAAGCATTCCCTGCTTATCTCGAAAGCTCGATTGCCAGATTTTATGAGCGCGGCGGTATCGTCGAGCTTAAAGACGGCCGCAAGGCTTCGCTTACCGTGGGCGGCACCGTCAGCCCGGCCGGTGGCAACTTTGAAGAACCTGTCACTCAGGGTACTCTGAAGGTTGTTGGCGCGTTTCTCGGGCTGTCTTACGCACGTTCCTACGCCCGCCGCTTTCCAGCAATCGATCCGCTCGAATCCTGGTCAAAATATGCCGGCATCATCGACCACGACAAGGTTGCCATGGCGCACGGTTTTCTTAAACGCGGCAAGAGCGTCTTCGAAATGATGCAGGTCGTTGGCGAAGAAGGCACATCGATAGATGACTTCATGATTTACCTGAAATCAGAATTTCTCGACAACGTCTATCTGCAGCAGAATTCATTCGACGAAGTCGATGCCGCCTGCCCGGTCGAGCGGCAGCGTCACCTCTTCGACATGGTTACCAATATTCTCAAATTCAAATTTGCACTCACCGACAAAGCCCAGGCCCGCGACCTTTTCTTCACACTAACCGAACAGTTCCGCGACTGGAACTACTCTCCCTGGCAGAGTGACCAGATGAAAGCTGCGGAAAATGCCATCAAGGCAACTCTTGGTGGTAAGGAGGCTGCCCATGCGTAAATTCTACACCAAAATTGACGCCATCGCCGGCAACGTCGCCACTCTCAAGGCTACAGGCGTTGGTTACGAAGAACTTGCCGTCGTTGAAGGCAGCTGGGGCAAATCGCTTGCCCAGGTTATCAGGGTTAACGGCGATAACGTTTCATTGCAGATATTTGCCGGAACCCGCGGTGTTTCCACCGGTGACCGCGTTTCCTTTCTCGGTTCGGCCATGAAGTTCAGCTTTTCCGACGATCTTTTCGGTCGTGTTTTTTCAGGCGGCGGTGAAGCCCGCGATGGTCGAGGCGAACTTACCGACAATCTTATCGAAGTCGGCGGTCCGGCAGTTAACCCGGCAATCAGACTTATGCCGAACCGCATGATTCCGACAAATATTCCGATGATCGATGTTTTCAACACCCTCGTCGAAGGCCAGAAACTGCCGATTTTCTCGATTCCGGGCGAACCATACAATGAACTGCTGTCGCGCATCGCCCTGCAGGCAGAAGCAGATGTAATCATTCTCGGCGGTATGGGGCTCAAATACGATGAATACCTGTTTTTCAAGAACCGTCTGGAAGAAGGCGGAGCGATGAACCGCACCATCATGTTCGTCCACACCGCGTCCGACCCGGTCGTCGAGTGTCTGCAGACTCCTGATATAGCTCTGACGGTTGCCGAGCAGTTTGCAGTGCATGGCAAAAGGGTTCTGGTCCTGTTGACCGATATGACCAACTTTGCCAATGCCCTGAAAGAAATCTCGATCACCATGGAACAGATTCCTTCGAATCGCGGTTATCCGGGCGATCTCTATTCGCAGCTCGCTTCGCGTTATGAAAAGGCGGTTGTATTCGAAGAAGGCGGTTCGATCACACTGATGGCGGTAACGACCATGCCTGGTGATGACGTTACCCATCCGGTTCCTGACAACACCGGCTACATAACCGAAGGGCAGTTTTATCTCAAAGGCGGCGTCATCGACCCGTTCGGGTCATTGTCGCGTCTGAAACAGCAGGTAAACGGCAAGACCCGTGACGATCACCGTGCTATCATGGATGGCTGCATTCAGCTGTATTCTAAATGTCGCGAAACCCGCGAAAAACGCGCCATGGGTTTCGAAATGTCCGACTGGGACAACAAACTTCTCAAATATGGCGAAAGTTTTGAGAAGAATATCATGAGTTTTTCGGCCAATGTCGGTCTTTTCGATGCTCTGCAACAGTGCTGGAGCATTCTTGCCGAGCATTTTGAGCCGCGCGAAACCGGTATCAGATCGAATCTCTGCGACCAGTTCTGGCCGAAAAAGTAACCAGTGAGGCTTTATGGCTGAAACAATCAAGAAAACCAGACCGGAATTATTGCGCCAACGCCGTCAGCTTGGCATGTTCCAGCGCTTTCTTCCAACTCTGGTATTGAAAAAGCAGCAAATTCAGTCTGAGATACTCAAAGTAAGAAACGAGCGCCAGCGCCTCGATCAGCAGATGGCCGAGCGCATTCGTATGAGCGACAACTGGGCTCTTCTGTTCAGCGAATCTTTGCCGGGTCCACTCACCAGACTGGTAAAGGTTAAGAATATTCAACGCGGTGTTCGCAATGTGGCTGGTATCAAACTGCCTGTGGTAGCCGGCGTTGAATATGAAATCAGCGATTTTTCGCGGTTGAGCACGCCGCCATGGGTCGATGCCGGCCTCGAATTCGTAAAGGAACTGATGGAACTGCGCGAAAAGGCCAGAATTCTGCATGAACAGGAAGAAGTCCTGCAGAAGGAACTGCGCAAGGTCACCCAGCGAGTGAACCTGTTTGAAAAGGTTAAAATTCCTCAGGCAAAAGAGAATATCAGATTGATTCGCGTTGCTCTGGCCGAAGAACAGACTGCAGCCGTCTGCAGGTCGAAGATTGCCAAGGGCAAATCCAAGAGTTGAGGAGGAGAAATAAATGATCGTCAGAATGAAAAAGCTTCTTCTCGCCGCTCGCACCAATGAACGTGAAAAGGTGCTTGAAATTCTTCGCCTTGCTGAGATTGTTCATGTTGAACCGGCCAGGCCTGAGCAGGTAAAGGTTCCCGGAACCCTTAACGATGCAATTACGGCTTGCGCTATGGCACTGCGGGTTCTTGATCAGGTTGAAACGGGTAAATCTGCTGAATTGATGGCATCTCCAGGTACGCCAACCCGTCTGGTTGAAGAAACCCTCTCTCATTATACTGAGATTACCCGTCTCAGCGAAAGAATTGCCACGCTGAACCGTGAGCTTGAGGAAGTTCAGCCCTGGGGCGAGCTGGGTCTGGAAGACCTGGCCTGGCTCAAAAACGCAGGTCTGCGCATCGTTTTTATGAAGGGGCTGATCGAGCGTGCCGAGGAAATATCTGCGGATACTGTTTTGAAGGTTTATGCCATCGACCCTGAAGCTGTATTTCTCGCGGTTTCGCGCGGTGATATCACTCTTCCGGAAGGATTTGTTCAGATAACACCTCCGGCCCGGGAAGCTTCAGATGTTCGCGATGAGATACATGCCTGCCTGCAGAGCGTGTCGGAACACAAACAGGCTTTGGAAAGCCTGTTATTGCGAAAGGATGATATCGCCAGGCATCAGGTAAAACTGTTGAATCGCAAACGTTTTGCCGAAGTCGAGTCAGGTGTGCATGATGCCGAAGAGATTTTTGTTCTCACCGGCTGGTGCCCTGAAGAGCGCACTGACGGGCTGAAAAAAGCATTCGAAGATGCCGAAATCAGTGTTGGCATCGACTTTTCTGATCCTGACGAAGGCGAAGTGCCTCCAACTCTACTACAGAACAAGCCCTGGGCTCTGAGCATATTGCCCATGTATGAATTCATGGGTCTGACGCCAAGTTACAATGAACCTGACACCAGCCCTCTGTTTCTGTTGACTCTCTCTCTTTTTGCTTCCTTTCTAATAGCTGATGCAGGTTACGGATTTCTGGTGTTTTTGCCGATCCTAATCGGTTATCGGGGGCTGGTAAAGCGCGGCGTAGATCCTGCGGTACTTCGTCTGGCCATGTTTCTTTATGGTGCGGGTGCCATCTATGGAGTTCTGACGAATACCTGGTTCGGAAATACCTTCAGGCTGGTTGAATCTTACCAGTTCAACCCCGAAAGCCCGGAAGGATCATTTCTGCTGCAGGCTTTGTGCCTGTTTATCGGTATTGTGCATCTTACGGTTGCCCATCTGATGAAAATCTCCCGCCGGAAAGTCGATCTGACCATTCTGGCAGAATTTGGCTGGATAATGTTTCTCTGGGCGATGTATGGACTGATTTGCTCTATGCTGCTCGGGAAGAGCTTCGTTATGCCGACAGACTGGTCGATTCCGCTTTTCAAGGTCTCTTTTGTGCTGATATTCGCTTTTACCGAACCTTCCTGGAATATTTTCAAGAGTATCATGGCTGGCTTTATCTCGATGCTGATGAATGCCTCAGCCGCTTTTTCGGATATTCTCAGCTATATCCGTCTCTGGGCTGTCGGCCTGGCCGGCGGGAAACTGGCGGCTGCCTTCAACAATATCTGCGGTATGCTGCCTTCGGTTAATCTGTTCGGACTGGCACTGCCGCTGCTGCAGATTCCACTGCTGATAATCGGCCATGCCGGCAACATGATCCTTGGTATTATCGGGATTCTGGCGCATGGAGTGCGTCTGAACCTGCTGGAGTTTTCGAATCATCTTGAGCTTGACTGGGCCGGGCACAAGTATGAACCATTCAAAGAAATCAAGTGAATAAAGGAGTTTAAGTATGCTGGAGCTCATGTCTTTTGTTGGAAAACTGTCTCTTGGTCTGATAATGTTGTTTGGCGGTCTGGGCAGCAGTATGGGTGTGCTTGCAGCAGGTACTGCTGCATGTGGCGGCTGGGGCAAAGAAGGCCGCGAAGGCAAACCGCTTTCGGGTAAATTTGTCGGTCTTGTCGGTATGCCTGTCAGCCAGACCCTTTATTGCATGATTCTCGTCATTTTGATGGAACCGTTTTCCCGGGTTCCGGAAAACGGGCCGATTCTTCTCGGTATTGCCCTTGGCGTAGGATTCTGCGAAATGGTTTCGGCCTGGGTTCAGGGTCTCGAAGGCGCTGCCGGCGTAAGATGTCTCGTTGAAAACGGCGGCAAGGGTTTCGGTAACATCGTAGTTGCCATGGGTGTCGCCGAATCTGTTGGTCTGTTCGCTCTGGTCAGCGGCATCCTTATTTTGAACTCCGGTGTCATGATCAAGGTTGCTGAGGCAGCCGCGGCAGTCGCTCCTGCCATTGGTCATTAAATTACTGA
>CAZPCO010000230.1:0-5890 GCA_964585025.1 uncultured bacterium
GCCTGGAGGCCGATTCTTTTGCAAAATTGACCAGGTTCTGATCCGTTCAGGTTTCTGATGGGCTGTCTGATAAGCCCTGTGGCAACACAGGCACCTTGTCGGCAGCCCTTTCTGCTATTACCATGGTTTGACAGTTTTTTATTGTACAGGCTGCCGGCAATCGGTTAGAATGTTTCTGCATGGGAATAAGGCTGAAAATTGCATTGGGGTTTGCGCTGCTGACGATCGTGGTCGTTTCGGTCGTTTCTTTCTGGGCAGCGCAAAGTCTTGGTTTTTCACTCGACAGTTCCGACCTGAGCAAGCTCGAGAATCTAAAAACGGGAGTTATCTCGTTTCTGGCGGCAGAGCAGCAGACTCTTGAGCGTCTTGCCTCGGAGACTGCGGTTGCGCTTGCAAACAACAATTTTCTCCAGCTTGACACTTCGACACAGCAGCGCCATGCGGAAAAGATCAGAGCTGCTCTCAGAGCTGACTGGCTGGAAATATTCGTCGGAACCCAGCCAATTCTTCTCACCGAATCGGAGTTCGCAATTCCCGAATCAAGCAGTGGCATGCCGGTAAGGATAGCCCGTTCCGGGCCATTTTCTTACCGGGGCTATCTGTTTGCAAAAGCTGAACTTCCAGGTAAACACCAGGCAACCATCTGTCTGGCCAGGTTACCGGCTCCCGCTCAGCTGCAGTTCGATTTCTTCTGCGTTTTCGACAACAGCGGCATCCTGCTCAAAAGTGGGCCGATTCCGGAGTTCGCGTTGCTGCAGTCAATGGCAGGCCAGGATATTACCCATCAGTATCAGACCGGAGATAACCTTTTCCGGATGCGATTCTTTCATACAGACAAAGACAGGCATATTCTGGTCGGTTACCCGGCGCAGCGTGCCAACCTATCGCGGGATCTGGTCGATCAGCTGATGATGCGCCTTGCCGTGCTTGAAGTCATCGGCCTGCTCATCCTCGGTTACTTCCTCGGTCGACGCCTGTTTGCACCGCTGGAAGCTCTAAAACACTGTATCGAACAGGTTGCCGACGGTCACTGGAAAGAGATCCCGCTCGACAAACCTCCAATGCAGAACAGTGGCGACGAAATAGAGAATGTCGCGCATAGTTTCAACCGCATGGTCAGGGAACTGTCTTCAGCACAGACCAGGTTGATTGAAGTTCAGAAGGAACTGGCTAAAAAAGACAAGATGGCAGCGCTGGGGCGCTTTTCGGCCGGAATTGCCCATGAGATCAACAATCCTCTGGGAACAATTCTGGTTACAGCCGGCATTCTCAAAGAAGCAGCCACTTCAGGCAGTAAAATAGCTCCGGAAGATTTTGACGCTATTCTCGAAGAAGTTCGCAGGTGTCGGGATATTATTGCCACTCTGCGCACCTACACGGGAAAGATGCAGCCACAGCTTGCTCCGATGACATTTGCGGATTTTTTCGCGACTATTAGAAGCTATCTGGAAAGTGAGCCCGCCTTCAACACTCTGCAATTTGCCTTCACTCCGCCCGAAGAAGAAGAAAAGACAGTCATGATCGATATCAAGGCCATGTATCAGGTATTCAACAATCTGCTGAAAAATGCGGCTGAAGCCATGGCCGGGTTGCCCGTCAAAAAGGTCAGCATCATTGCCGCTACTTTCCCTGATCATTTGTGTATCAGGGTTCAGGATATCGGCCGCGGCTTTGAATGTCTCCCGGAGCATATTTTTGAGCCTCTTTTCACAACCAAACCCCAGGGAACCGGACTTGGCCTGATCATCTGCCAGGCGATAATCGAAGGCCATCAAGGCCGCATCGAGGCAGCCAGAGTCGAAGGGCAGATCACTGAATTCAGCATCATGCTTCCGGTTGCCAGGCTACAGAAACAGGAGAAATAACAGATGAAGGGTCGCATAGTTTTGATCGATGATGAAGTAAAACTGCTACAGGCATTGAAAAAGGCTCTTGAGATCGAGGGTTATGAAGTTTTCGATTTTTCAGACCCACAGAAGGGCTATGAATTTATCGGGGCACGTGAAATTGACCTGGTTATCTCTGATATCCGCATGAGTGGAATATCGGGAATCGAACTTCTCGGCAGAATCAGAAAAATCAAACCCGACTTGCCCTGCATACTCATGACTGCCTATTCATCGGTTGAGACGGCGGTTACTGCAATAAAACTGGGTGCCCGTGACTACCTGCTGAAACCCTTTGAGCTTTCTGAATTCAAACAGGCGGTCAAACAGGTTTTTACCGCCAGAGCATCAGCTCAGAAAACTTCTGTGCCCTCAAAAACCATTATTGGCAACTCCGAGCCAATGCAGCAGATTCACAAGCTGATTGCCGGAATTTCTGACACCAGCAGCACGGTTTTGATCAGCGGCGAAAGCGGCACCGGGAAAGAAATGGTTGCCCGGGCAATTCATGAGCACTCAACTCGTTGCGATCGCCCTTTTGTAGCGGTTAACTGCAGCACAATTCCCGAGCAGCTTTTTGAAAGTGAAATGTTCGGACACAAAAAAGGCAGTTTTACCAATGCCTATAGTGATAAACATGGCTTATTCAAAGAAGCTGAAGGCGGCACCCTGTTTCTCGACGAAATTGGCGATCTGCCAGTATCGAACCAGGCCAAGCTTCTGCGTGTTCTTCAGGATGGCAGCTTCAAACCGGTAGGCTCAAATCAGCAACTGAAAGCGGATGTCAGAATCATTGCCGCCACCAACAAAATTCTCGATCGGGAAGTCCAGAACGGCAGTTTCCGCGAAGACCTGCTCTACAGAATCAAAGTAGTAGAAATTGAACTGCCGCCTCTCAGGCAACGAAGGTCAGACATCAGAGAGCTCGCTGATTTTTTCATAAGCTTCTATTCCTTACGTCATTCGCGGAATATCAATGGATTCGATGACAGTTTTCTTCAGGCACTGGTTGATTACGGTTGGCCTGGAAATGTGAGACAGCTGGAAAACTGCATTGAACGGGCAGTTATCATGAAAAGAATTGGCAGGTTGTCTGCTGCCGATTTGAATCTGCCGGCCGACCAGATGGCTTCAGAAACTGCCGGCCACGCGGATGCTTTTGTTCCTGGAACTCCGCTGGATCAGACCATCGAGAGAATTGAAGAAAAGCTGATTCTGCAAGCTCTTGACAGCTGCAGCTGGAATTATTCAAAAGCAGCGGCAACCCTTGGAGTTACCCGTCAAAATCTGCACTACAAGTTGAAAAAGTATGGTATCCGCAAAGAAGAATAGCAGTGGCGTAATTTGGCCGGCCTTCATTGCGGCAGTGCTGACCCTGTCATTTGCCGGCATCGCAATTTCAGCAGAAGAATATACAGTCAGCAATCTGAAAGATGGCACTGCTATCATACTGGCAGAAGAATATGCATTCGATGTCATTCAGTTACCCACCAGAAGTGAAGAATTGTGGGGACAGAGCAATGAATGCCGAGCTGCCATGCTCGAAATTGGCGGGCAACAGTTCATCAGTTCCGCCATTCCGGAAAGCACGCACCTGGTTTTCAAACCAGAGGGGCTTACAGGCGCTTCATTTACCATCAGACCACTGATAGTTGAAAAATGCGAAGAAACGACCTCCGGTGCTGCCGGAATCACTTTCACTGCAGTCCCTGCAAGAGTCAGAGCAATTGAAACCAGGATATCGACTCTGACTGGAAAAGTATCAGCTTTTCAGAGCAAAAACCACTGTTTCTCATGCCACACCGCATTGCCTCTTGCTATCGTTTACCGCGAAGCCAACAGCCGCGGATTCAACATCGACCAGAACCTGATTCTCAGCATCGGTCGCGACATTTCAGCCATGCAGCTTGGAGACGGGTCATTCTTCTTCGACTGGCAACCAGTCTATGGTCGAATCACGACAACCATGTGCGCCGGGGCTGTTCTGGCTATTATCAGCGATTATTCCACTGAATTTCTCATGAACATGAGAAAAATCCTGCCGTTGTTACATGAATGGAACGACAGCCCGGA
The DNA here is from genome assembly GCA_964585025.1 of uncultured bacterium. Classification (GTDB taxonomy): domain Bacteria; phylum Muiribacteriota; class Ozemobacteria; order Ozemobacterales; family Ozemobacteraceae; genus Rifleibacterium. The sequence goes on from CAZPCO010000230.1 coordinate 3,960, forward strand.
CCCGGTGAACGCCGACTTTTTTCTTCAGCCTGTTTATACCGGGCAGCCAACTTCGGCTCTTTTTGAGGCTTTGATAATCAGCACCCTATATTTCAAATCAGCGATCGAGCAGATGGGTGAAGCCGAAGAGATGTTGCGTCTTCGCCTGCTTGAATTGAAAAAGTGGGCATCAGGCATGCGTTCTGAACCTATATATCGCCGCATCGTCATCATGATGGGAATACCAGTTCTGTTTCAGATTTCGCCTGCGGAGCAAACTACGGCCAAAGAAGAACTTCTGGGCATTCTGACACACGAACCTGAGGGCCGCAGACTGGATGTCCGCGCCATGGCACTGCTGTGTCTGACAAAAATGCTTCCAGACGGCAACATTGAACTGAGTGCCCCTGAAAAGCCGCAGAATCTGGGCGATGAAATCTGGCAATGCCTGGAAAATATCATTCAGGTCAGAACCGTTTCCGGAAAAAAAGCAGCAGTTTTTAGCAAATAAAAGCTGCTTCATGCCGATAAATTAGCAAATGAAAAAGCTGATTCTTTCTCTGATCCTGTTCATGACGCTGCTGGCAGTGTGCCAGGCTTCGGCCTCTCCGACCGGGTTTGACCAGTATAATCCTCCCGATCTGATGAAAGACTTTGAAATGCTGCGTCAACGCATCAGACAGAATCCACGCGATATAGCCGCAATTAATTCGATCGGCATCATATATGCCAGAGCCGGCAAGCTCGATGATGCAATCAGGCTCTGGCGGCACGGAATCTCTTTAGATCCACGCTACATACATCTTTACAACAATCTGGGTTCGGCTCTAAAGCAGCTTGGGCGTCGCGAAGAAGCGCGGCTGGTTTTCAAAACCGGCTTGACCTACTCGCCATCTTTCTGGATCAGCTACAATCTCGGACTGCTGGAAAAGGAAGAAGGCAACCCGGCTGCGGCTGCGAACTGTTTCAAAACATGCCTCGCGGGAAACCCAGGATTTCAGCCCGCATTGAATCAGCTTGCCGAACTTGGCTACCATGTCTCACTTCCTGAAACCAGCCGCGAAACGAGGCCAATGACCCTCGGCAGTTACAAACCACCGGTAGAAAGCGGCAACATAGACTTCTATCCGTTGTTTCCAAATGGCCAGCAGAACACCAGAACGGCCAGATATTCAGAACCCCGGGCAGATGATGAAGCTGCGGCAACATCCCCTTCCATACCAGGCAAAGCAGCACGCCAGAATATCAGCAAACCATTTACACCGCTCACCAGCAATGACTGCCTTGAAATCGTCAAAGGCTTCAAAGCAGGGCCACACGAGCGTTACATCGCACTTACCTTCGACGATGGACCTCACAGCAGCCACACTCCGGAAATTCTCGACATTCTGAAACACGAGGGAGCACGCGCAACGTTTTTTGTCGTCGGCAGCCGCGCTGAAACTTATCCAGACATTCTGACGCGAATTGCAGCCGAAGGCCATGACATCGGCAACCACACCTGGGATCACCGGAGTCTTGCCAAAAGTTCAAATTCCGACGGTCTCGCATCGCTTCGTCGCACCAATGACCTGATCAGTGGCATAACTGCAAAATCCTGCAACATCGTCAGGCCACCATTCGGGCACACCAATTCACGGGTAAAATCTCTTCTCAGTCATCAGGGCTGGCATGAAGTCATGTGGGATTCCGACAGCCGCGACTGGCAGAACAAAGATCCAGACAGAATTCTCTATCGGGTCATGAAATCGGTCGGGCCTGGAAGCATCGTGCTGTTTCACGATATTCACCCGGGTGCAGCCCGCATGCTGCCAACCTTGATCAAAGTCTTCAAATCACAGGGTTATCGGTTCGTAACCATTTCCGAACTGATCAAACTCGCCAGCGCCAGCTGACCGCCCTGAAATAGATGTGGGGAATTGAAAAACCCTCTGGGATGTGTTTTAGTAAGA
>CAZPCO010000231.1:0-5884 GCA_964585025.1 uncultured bacterium
CCTGCTCCTGCTCCTGCTCCTGCTCCTGCTCCTGCTCCTGCTCCTGCTCCTGCTCCTGCTCTCGCTTCTGCTTCTGCTTCTGCTTCTGCTCCCGCTCTCGCTTCTGCTCATAATCCAACTCTTCTTACTCTTCTTACTCTTCTTACTCTTTTTGCTCTTCTTACTCCTTTTGCTCTTCTTACTCTTTTTGCTCTTCTTACTCTTTTTGCTCTTCTTACTCTTTTTGCTCTTCTTAATTTTTGCTCATGTTGGTGTCGTTCTTCCTCTCGTTCTTCCTCTCGTTCTTCCTCTCGTTCTTATTCCATTCTGTGGCTTACCGCCTCCGCGTGTTTCGGTATTTGGCCTGGGCCGGCCTCTGAAAACTCAACACGTCAACTTCCAGATTTCTTGCCTATCAACACTCTTACCGCGTTCTAGTCTGCTTCTCATTACTTTTTTCCAATGCTCCTCACGACACTCGCTTCCTCTATTTCATGGCCGTTTTCACCTGGCACAAGAAAAATCAACGCAGACTTCGCGAATATTTTCACACACAATTCTTTTATCACTTTTTTGATTTTTAATAATAACTATCATTATTTAGATAATTATCACTTCTAAAATAAATCAACCAATCTTTTCTTTTATATGATAACTTAATCATTATAGCGCCCATAGCTGCCATGATAAAAGCTTGTTATGATAACATAATCATTTATATATAATATAAAACCCCGATAACACATTTTTATGATAAAAAAAGATATAAACGCAACCCGTCTATTTATTATCATTTTTCCAACATATCGAGTTAAATGCAACGTCACCAGAACCTGTAGCTGGTTGCAACCGGCAAACCGAAGACATCAGGCACAACAGATTTAAAACCAAGGCCAACGCCAATTACAGCTTCACAATCGCCTTCAGAACACTTCTAATTATGGTAATTTTGAGATTTTGCATCTGCAAAAGTGAGTCTATATATCGATTCCAAGGTTTTCTCCTGATCGGAAACAGCCATTGAAGAAAAGCAGACGCCACATCAGCGAAGGGGGCGAGCCGGCAAAAACCGCCAGGCAAATCTGCCTGGCGGTTCATTTTTTAGCCAAATCGGGCATCCAGAGAAAATTTTCCGGCGCGCGAACTGCCAGATTCAGGATCGAGGGAAAACTTCATCGATAGTGAATGCTTTTGTCGGTTTACATGGCAACGAGCCTGCGATCAATGCATTCAGCCCTTTAGCAAAAGACTGTCTGGCAACCGATAGTCGCATTGCTGAATAACTGAAAACGCCCGCGTGTCCGCCGCCGCCAGGCAAAAGAAGCAAAATCGTTCTGGACACGGCCTCGCAATTGCGCCAGACAAACAATTGCAACCGGCAAATTCAAGACCATCAACACTGAAAATGAATATGTGCAGAACCTGGCAGCGACATCATTGTTTTCTAACAGGGTCTGTTCCACGGCCCGGCATATATAAACCGGTTTGCTTTTTTCTCCGGCGACTGGCTCATAGCACGAGCTCTTGCCTTCGGGAAACCCTGGCTGCGTCCGTCATAAACTTACGAAAAATATAAACCGGCGCGCTCCCGCCTTGAGGGCTTATGAGCATCAACATGCAAAATCGCTCAGCACTGACTCTATCGCAACTATGCACTCTGTAAAAATCGTTCACCGGCAAAGTCACAACAAGAGGTCGCCTGCAACCAGGGACAAAAGCTCCTCACGGGCTGCCGGAAGCAATCCAAAGCCTCGCGCAGCCTCACTTTTCAGTGATTTCTGATTATCATTCGCCTGGCAACATCGGCCGGACAGATAAAAGCGGCTTTACAGAGCAACGCCGCCAACGATCTGCAGTTTGTTTTGCGGCCGTTGACGGCATTTTGATAACCGGGTCGTATATAAACCGGCAAAAATTCAAGGTTTCACATGAAACTCGAAGTAAAAATTCAGGCCGGCATAAGCAGTTTAAGAGCTTTCTGCTCAGCATCGGCAAGCTTTTTCATCGCCACTTCAAGCCTGGGGCCGGCTTTCTTATCGATAAACTGTCTGATAAACTCTATAAGGCGCTCTCTCTGCGTTTCATTGCCCGCAGAATGCGATTTAACAAGAACTTCAATGTCTTCTGGCTCAACAAGTTCCATCAGGTAATGACCGGCATCAGCAACAAATTCCGATTTGACCTGCCCATAAGTGACCAACATGGCTTTCAGACCTTCTTCATGCGGCATTAGTAAAGTTGCCAACCCCTGGGCATTTACAGCGATCTGAAGACTGTCTGGCTGCACAGAGAGGTTTTTAAGGGCCGCAAGGTTCTTTTGAGCAAAAAGAGCATATAGAGCATTAAGACGAATCTCGCGGGACTCACCCTGACGCGCGGCAAGCTCTTCAAGAATTGCACCAGTCTGTTCAGCAGAGAAACCACCCAGAGAAGTTGCGGCCATCAGGCGCACCTCACTGGCACTGTCATTAAGCAGTCTGGCAATTTCTTCCGGATTGAGCGCCTCGGCTGCCTTCTGCATCGAAGAAACAGCTGTCTGGCGAACCCATTTGTCTCCATGCTTGACACCTTCGTTGATCATAGCAATAAAAGGAAGATTGAAATCAGAAAGATCGACCACTTTCAGCATAATCTGCGCAAAATCCGTATCCAGCTTCTGGAGAATAGAAAACGTCTCGTTAAGCAATCCTTCATTCATATGGCGCCATTCAAGACGCAACTGGCGAATTGCCGCATCCGAAGACGGATTTATCAATAATCTGATCAGAGACTCGCCGCCGAGACGCTTAAGAGCCAGCAAAGCCGTTTCTATAAACTGATAATTCTGAAATTTATCAAGAGCGCCAGTCGTTTTTATCATTAATTTGATAACAACAGGAATGCATGTATACTCAGATGCCTTAACGAGAATTTCAATTGCCTTTGCCAGTCGGCCGGGATCGACATCTGATTCAAGAACAGCAAGAGCCTGTTCTCCCAATTCGCTTACGGCAAAATCCCGATCATCGACCTGCTCGGAAATATCGGCCATAGCAGAAAGCAAACCAGCACGGCAACTCTGATCCGATCTCGCCAGAGCATTCTTGAGACGCCTGAAAAGCTTTACGCCACTCTCGGGATGAAAATAGAAAAAATCTTCCAATTTCTTCACTATCTGCTGCTGCAATTCAACCGGCAACCCTGGAAGTTCGTCAAGTAAAACGGCCAACGAGTAACCTCCCAGATCGATGATATCGCAAACCGCATTATTGAGCTTTCGGCCAGAAATCTGGCGCAGCTTATGAATCATGTCGCGCAAACGGGCAACATCCCTGGCAACGGTTTTATCTTCATTATTTTTCATCTTCATTTTATTCAGACCTCGGCCCCTGAAAATTTACCCCTGCAGGGCCAAAAAATGGATCAGATCTGCAGAAGTGAGTAGCGAAATTTGCGCAAATATTCTGTAAACCAGCATCAAAGACTTTGAAGAAGGCGCTTAAGTCTCGAGCGATCCACATCGCTGATCGAAGCAATTTCGACCAGCTTTTTCGTCTCAATTCTAAGGCGTTCCTTCTGTGAAAAATTAAGACTGTCTTTAATTATCAAAGCAGGAAGAATTGCATAAATAGAATCGCAGTCGATAGCCCGCTGCCAGTAATTCCAGAATTTCGCGCTTTTGTTGCGAATGAGAAAACTCATTGCCGCCATAGCCAACGCCTCAGCATTTCTGGCTTCATGTTTGAGAACCAGATCGAATTCACGCTGGGCGGCAGTAAAATCACCGGCAAAGAAAAATGCTTTACCAAACAGCAGATGATCTTCAATAAAACGCGGATGATAATCACCAATCCTGTTAAGGTGCTTCATTATCCCACGACCATCTCCCGATGCAAGAGTGAGTTCCACCTTGGCAATTATTTCCACAAGACTTTCCATGCCGTCAGAAAAACCTTCCCAGACTTTCAGAGCTTTCGCAGGTTCTCCTTCAAGAATCGCCAGCCTGGAATACCAGACGGCCAGCTCTTCATCGACGGCATTTTTATCAAAAAGCTGTTGAAAGGTTTTTTCAGCCAGTTCAAGTTCATCAAGCCGCAATGCCGTATAAGCATAGAGAAACAAAGCATGCGTTTCCCCCGGGTGCTCTTTGAGAATGATCTCCAGCCGCCCGGCAGCCCTGGCAAATTCTTTTTCGAACAGATCGAGCTCAGTCAGCGCCAGATCGAGTTCAGCTATATGACCAAGATCGCGAACTGAATCCTTGAGAATGGTTCTGGCTGCCTCGACATCACCCTTCATTGCCAGCGATTTGGCAAGACTGATTCGATGCACAGGCTGCCGCGGCCTGGCCATATAAAGTTCGGAGTAAATCTCAGCGGCACGATTGAACTGCCTGGCCTGAAACAACAGATTTGCCAGCTCATCGGCGATCAGCAAATCCGACGGTTCGCGGCCCCGCAAAACTTCAAGCTCTCTTACGGCCACGTCAAGTCTTATTCTTCCATCAAAAAGAGCATCGAGGATATCATATACTTCGGTTTCAAAAGGACTCTGGCGCACCGGCATCGCTGCAGCGACCGCCTTTTTCTTCAATACCGGCAGTCGGCGAGCCATCTCGTTGTATTTCTCCTGGAGGAGACGCGGATCTTTGATAGCTTCCATACCACGACTGATAACGTCTACGGCTTCCTGAATATGCCCATCGGCAAGGTGCAGATCAGCCAGATTTACCAACAACTGCTGATTGGACGGCTCGATCATGATGGCCCGCTTCAAAGCAGTCATAGCCCGCTCCCGGTTCCCGAGACGCATCTGGCATTCATAGATGCCCTTGAGAGGCTCGATAGAATCACATGCTACCGTTGAAGCGCGCCGAAAAACCTCAAGAGCTTCATCAAAGCGCTCAAGCATCTTCAGATCGCCGGCGAGTTCAAGAAGTGCAGAAACATCAGAAGCGATCATCTCAATCAGGCCAAGCATTATGTCAACCGAATCACGGTATTTACCCAATGAACGCAAACAACCTGATATCATTTTTTTGATATCATTATCGCCTGGCAAGATTAATGCTGCTTTTTTAAATACCGTTAGAGCAGCATCATAGTCTTCACGGTAAAAAAGAGCTTTGCCAAGATTATAAAGTGCCGGACTGTTTTCAGGGTCACGCGCCAGAACGGCATGCAGAATCTTTACTGCCCGCTCGGCGACGCCCTTCTGCAGACATGCTGCTGCCAGATTCACCTGCACATCTATATTCTCAGGCTCAAGCTTCAGAGCCTTTTCATATTCTTCGATGGCGTTGTCAAAAAGACCGCGCTGCTGCAGGTCGACACCCTTCTGAAACAACTCCAGTGCAGCTTCCATCAGAATTCCTCCTGGCGTCCGCCATTTGAACGCCTGGCGGCATTATTGTTCTGCTGTTCCTTGAATCTTTCGAGATTGTCAATCATGGCTGAATAGTTTTCGACTTCCTGTGGGGCGCATTCTTTGAATCTGGAATAGGCTTCAAAATAGCGATAAAAAATTCTGGAATTGGTGCTGCCCATCTTGTTTTTTGCGATGAACGCCTCGGTGATCGGAATCATGAAACTGTCTTCCTTACCCCACTCCCATTCGAGAAACGGCGTGTCAAAATTATTCAGATAGTCGCAGTAAAGAAAAAATACCGCGTAGGGGTCATACAAAAGGCCCATGATTTCTTCAAGATCTTCCTTTACCGGGCGGCGATTACTGATCGCCTTTGGCAGACCGGCAGTCGCAATCACCGTGACTCCCTCGACTGCGGCGAGACTCTTCAATTCAGAAGACAACAAATTACATCTCTCATTAAAGCTCATCTGCTGTTGATTGCGCAATAACACCTTGAACAGAGGATCTATGATAACAGCTACTTCGCCGCCTTTTTCGAGACGGGTGCGCTTAACAT
>CAZPCO010000232.1:0-5880 GCA_964585025.1 uncultured bacterium
AAAACGTTTTATGACCACTTTTATGGTCAGCGTAACGGCAAACGAAGGTTTTCTGGTATGATGAAAAAATCGTCCAATTTTGGAAAGATGGTTTGAGCATGAAGATTCGAGTGTTCTCCCTGGTTTTGCTGCTATGTTTCCTGGTAACTGCAGCCTGGGCAAGCTTCTGTTCGAATTGCGGGGAAAAAGCCCGCGAAGGCGACAAATTCTGCGCGCAGTGCGGCACAAAGTTCGTCACCGAAGAAACTGTGCCGCCAAAGGTTCAACCACTTTCTACTCAAGCGAAGATCAGGAAGACTCCCGTCACGGTTCCCGCCACCCGGATGGGGCCAAGGGCCAGCCCATTCATCGTGCGGACAAAATACCTGAGCATCAACGGCCGGCTTCTTTTTCAGGATCATGTTTTTTTCATCGCCGACATCGTTGGCGAACAGGCCCGCATATGGTCACGTGACGGCCCTTTCCGCCCTGAACTCCTGATGGGCTGGGTCACCCTCGATGAACTCGAGAAACGATCGACCTTCCGGCGGTCGGGGACGGTCTATACCATTGAACCCTCGATACAGTCAAATGCGGGACACAAGCCACACCACAATAGAGGGAAGTAAAGATGCAAGGATCTGACTCCCCAGCCAGACAGGGCCGGTGCGAAAGGAAAAGATAATGAATGCAAAGATTCATCAGGAGCTGACGGATTTGCCTAATATAGGCCGGGAAGTGGCACGACTTCTTTCTCTTGCGGGCATAAATACGCCCGATGAACTGGTGCGCGCCGGCGCAGTGGAAGCGGCCGTCAGAATAAAAAACATTCGACCGGATGATCCGCCGTGTCGAAGTATGCTTGCCGGGCTGCACGGTGCCATTCTCGGAGTGCGCTGGCACTCGATACCAAAGGAGTAACGGGGAAAAATCTGGCTGGAATATCTTTCTAAAACTGGAAGCTTCTGATCAGGCGGCATGAGAGCAGATTAACTAAGCATTTCAACTGGCAGAAAAAATATCACTTGCGTTCGTGATTGTTTTGCATACATTCATTATAGCTGGCACCACTTTTCTTTCGGGCGCTTTCGCGTTTGGGTTCTTGTCTGATTCTCAGGTAATGAATCTCTCCGGTTGTGTGTGGTGCCAGCTTTTTATTTCCGGAAATTGCGAAAAATCCCCGGCTACCCTGTAGCCGGGGATTTTCTGCTTCGGCAAATTTTTGACGATAAGCGGCGAGGCTGGTCAATTTTCGTTGAGCACAAAGGTTGCGCGGCGGGATTCCCCGATCGAGTAAACGACTACTTTGCTGTTGTCTATGTCGACCACCTTGAATTTGCCGTTCACAACCTGACCGGGTCTGACAATATGCTCATTATTCTCGAACTGAATGACGGCCTCCCTGACGCTGTCATTGCCGCAAATACCGGAAACTGTAAGCTTAAGAGGCGGTATCGACTTCTCAATTTCCTTTTTCGGAGCGGGTTCGGGTTGCGGCTCGATTTTGACCGGGATAACACTCTTTTTTGTGATTACCGGTCTGAATGGGTCGTGGCTGGCATTTTCGCCTTGAAATGCGAAGTTCTGACAGAGCCGGTCAATAACCGCAACTTCGTTGTTCTGTTCTTCTTCAGCCATGAGAGCGGTCATGGCGAAAAAAAATACGGCTACGGCAATAGATAACTTCAAAGTCCTGGTAAACTTTTTCATGCTCGACCTCCTCGCTGGTGTCCTGAAAATTTGAACGCGAAGCAGCGCCGCCGGGTTTAGTTTTTTTTCGAAAAACGGCTGGAAGATGAATCCGGGGTTTGTTGAAATATTGCTGATTTTTGGCTTACTATATGGCTGTCTACTGTTAGAAAAAGGGAGCGAGAGATGGCCATAAAAAACAGTGAGAGAGACTGGTATGATTCGAACCCATATTTTCGGGCCCTTCATACCCGTAGCAGCAACGATATTGAAAGATTGCTTGCAGAAAAGGTCGACGTTAATTCAAAGGGCATCTACGGCTGGACCGTTATGCATCTGCTCGCCTCATGGTTTGATTCAGATGAGCCGGGCCCTTCGAGCGAATACGCCCGTGAAATGATACTGTTTTTCTTAAAACGTGGCGCTGATGTTAACCTGCAGGACGAACAGGGTGATACACCCATGCATATTGCTGCAAACTATAACAATAAGACCCTGCCCGTTTTTTTAAGCCATGCGGGCAATGCCAATATTCGCAACCATGAAGGGAAAACGCCGCTGCATGTTGCTGCTGTCTCAGGCTTTTCCTGCAGCCAAAGTGAGCCGTATACCAGGTTACTTGTAGAAGCCGGTGCAGAGGTAGATGCCGTTGACAACCAGGGCTTCACCGCGCTGGAACTTCTTCTGCGAGACGGCGATCTGAGCCAGAGCTATTTACCGCATGCAATTTCTCTGGTCTATTTTCTTCGATCCGGGGCAGACCTGAACCGTGTCAGACCTGAGTTGCGAGACAAGTTGAGTGTTTTTGCCCAGACGAATGCCGAAGTGCGTCTCGCCATGGCTGAAGCCGGAATTCTTGACTGGCAGCAGATCATGAATGGCAAAACATGGCTGCATCTTTCGGTTCTGGATATGAATGAAAAATTGTTTAATCGGTTATTCAAGACTTTCAAGGGCAACGTTAATCATAAAGACCGACAGAATCGAACCCCGTTGATTCTTGCTGCCGGCAAAGGCAGTTCGGAAATGGTGAAAGCCCTGCTTGCAGGCGGCGCCAACACTGCCGACAAAGACGAGTTTGGCGGTACTGCCCTGCATGCTGCCGCAGGTGCCGATCACCTGGAAGTTTTCAAATGCCTCATTGCCGGAGGCGCAAGTCAGGACTGTCAGAATAAGTACGGTCAGACTCCTCTCGAACTGGCCCGCGAAAATTCCGGCAACCGTATCGTCGGCTATCTCGCTCCCAAGGCCGACAAGCCATGGTGGAAAATCTGGTAACCATGGATTTGATTACAAATTCGAAAATCATTCGAATGGAGTTGTGACAGGAGGCTTAATTGGGAAAACTGAATTTATTGACCCGGGCTCTGATGTTGTTTGGTTTCCTGGGCATGCCAAAATCCATAAGGCCCGTCGCTGATTTTGACCTGAACAGATATCTGGGCAAATGGTACGAAATTGCCCGTCTCGATCATACGTTTGAAAGAGGGTTGAACGAAGTTTCTGCCGAGTATACTCTGGCCGGAAATGGCGGCGTACAGGTAATCAACCGGGGATTCTCCGAATCGCAGAACCAATGGAAAGAGGTCAGAGGCAAGGCCTTCTTTGTTGGCAAAGAATCGGAAGGTTACCTGAGGGTTTCTTTCTTTGGCCCGTTTTATGGCTCTTACGTCATTTTTGCACTGGATCACGAAAACTATCAGTATGCATTCATCTCAGGGCCAGATACGAAATATTTATGGCTACTGGCCAGAACGCCATCGGTAAAACCAGAAATCATCGCCAGGTTCGTCGAGAAATCAAAAGCCCTGGGTTTTAAAACAGAAAACCTGATTTTTCCGCATCACTCCTGACTTTGTATATCTTTGATGCTGAGGGGTATGCTCCAGGCTTAGACGACATCAGATGTGGTCTCACCTCGACATCGACGGCGATGTCGCCGGACTCATGAAGAAAACCACGCCGAAATGACTGTTAGTCAAGGTTTGCCAGGTGTGGTAATGCCCTTGTCGTTGAGTGTTTTAACGATGCTTTGCCAGTCCGGGTCAGTTCCATTGAGAAAATCGAGCATTTTTCGTTCCGGATCACGCAGCACCAGTTCTTTGTCTCTCGACAGAACACTCAGACCGCCCGCTTCACTCAGGCTGATGACGATATGATGTACCTCGGCATTGAAACCCGGCGAATCGGGGCTTTTTGAACCTGTGGTTATCAGGGTTGCCCATCTCTCGGCTTCTTCGGGGTTTTGAAATGCCCGGTGCGGGTATGAGTAGAAACCATCGCCGAACCTGGTTTCATAAACGTCTTCACAAAAAATGACCCAGAGGTGGAGCTGCCCATCGGGGGCGCTTTTAATCATATTTTTGAGGTCACCTGGTTCAAGGTGCCGGGTTGCGTTGGTCATGTCTACAGCTCCGTCTGATGCAGCAGGAAAAAAGAGCATTGCTGCAGATTTTTCAGATCTTCAGGTCTGGTCAGCAGGTCTGTAACCTGTTTTTTGCTCAAAACCGCCAGCTTGTCAAGGTATCCGGGGTTGATGTCGATTTCCTGAAAAGTAGCCGTCGGCAGATTCACGGCGGTCAGGGTCTTCTGACAAGCCACCCGATATTGCCCGCTCTCCCAGGCCATGCCAATCAGCACATTTTGCAAGCCCATAAGATTCCCCCATGCTTTCGATTATTACCCGCTTTGCCAATCATAATTTTACGGGTTACGCTGCCGCATTGTCATTCCATATTATCATGACAGAACCAGGTCAGGCTTCAACCACCTGAGCGGTTGCTTGTAATTATAGTGAACTCTGGTAAAATTACGTTGAGAGTGCAGAGAGCGCTGAGTTGGCGAACAACTTCGGGCGCAGCTTGTTGAGTTTATGGTTTTCGGGTCAGCAGATCAGCAGGGTTAATCTGCATCATTCGGGGGCATCTCCTTGAAAGAGTTTTCAGATTGCGCTTCGGCTCTTTTCGCCAATGAATATGCGGCGTTGTTCGCTGTCGTCGAGAAGCGGATTCAGCTGGAATGGCAATTCCATCCAGCCAGCAATCTCAAAAGGGCAGGGGCGCACCTCATCGATTTCTGTGCGAACGCAAACTCAAAGAGGTTGAGATAGGCGTTTGAATGAAGGAAGCGGGATATAACTGTATGAAAATGTTCGATATGCTTAAAACCAGAAGAATTCTGCTGGGTTTTCTTCTCTGTTTATTTTGGGTTTCATGTGCTAAGCCGCTGCTGGCGCAGAATAAATTTTCGGTTGTACCGGGCGCTGAAAAGTATTCAAGTAGTTTTCCCGCCGTCGAAAAGGACAAGGAGGCGCGGGATTTTCTTTATAAGAAACTCTGCTGGTTCTTAGATTCAGGGCTTGCTGGCTTCAATCCATTTTATGCTGACTGCGGCGAAGACCCTTACGTTAATATGCACCGCGAAGAACTCGCAAATGACTGGATACTGATAAAAGGCGTATATGACGGCCCCGGCGCTCATGATGCCGACTTTCTCATTCTTAAGAATAAGCGTATGGCAGATTTTAAGATATTGTATTTTGCCGAATCGGGGTCGGTTTTTATATCAGAATTCGCGCTGGACGAATTTCAGGAAAACATATGTATCGGCCAGGAAGACGGCGAGACCAGATCGCTGTTCAAGCTTGCCGAGAAAAATATAGAACTCGACAAGGAATTTGAAAATTCCTGGAGATTTGCCGGCGATTATCTGCAAAAAACCTTGATGCCAGGCAAAAAATTTGCAGTAAGCCTTTTTTTCGACCATGATGCAAAGTTGTTTGGCTTCGAAGGCTTCGAAAAAGGCAGCGAACAAAAAAGCGAGAAATGCATCGCGCTTATTGACAGCGAAAATAAGAAAATCATCTTCAAGCTGCAAAAAATCCAGATAACCGAAACCCGAAAAGAAGTTAATATACAATGATCAGTGGGCGCAGTAAGTTTTGACCAAGCCATCAGAAATGCATGGTAAACCATAGAATATCGTCTTGATGAAGGTGAAAAGATTCCCAAACCCTCAATTCTTGAGCTGCTGGCAAATAACCGTGAATTTGCAGGTGGACTGTGTATTCTGTTTGATATTTGATTGCGTAAAAAGCAGCCGCCTGCCGGCAATTTGTCAACAGGCGGCTGTTGATTTTATGAGTCTGGAATTTTTATTTGCTGGCGGGGTTGGCGACGCGGCCCATGAAGAGGATGCTGCCGGTTGAGTTGT
>CAZPCO010000233.1:0-5854 GCA_964585025.1 uncultured bacterium
ACAAGGTATCCGATCTGCGACCGAACTATCATATGTGGGGCCCTGCTACGCTGAACGGCAGGCAGTATGGAGTTCCATGGCTGGTGAGTACCCGGGTGCTTTTTTATAATCGAGAACTGTTCCGCCGGGTCGGTCTCGACCCGGAACGTCCTCCCGTGACATGGTCGGAGCTTCTTGCGGCAGCCCGCAAAATTCACGATCCTGAGCAAGGCCTTTATGGCTTTGGCATGAATGCTGGCGAAGCTCATGTGCTCTACAAAAAGTTCATGCCATTCGCATGGGGTAACGGCGGTGAAATTCTGGATGCCTCGGGCAGTTTCATTTTTGACAGCCCGGCAAATCGTGAAGCACTGAAATACTATCTGCAACTGAAAGCGTTCAGCTACTGCGAAAAGCAGGATCTGCTCGATGAGGCATTCAAGGCTGGCAAACTCGGTCTGGCCATTTCCGGTTCCTGGAATTTTGCCGACTTCCCCAGAAATGCACCTGAGCTTGATTTTGGTGTTGCCTTGATGCCAAAACCATCTTATGATCATGGTTCTTCGGTGTCCTTTCTCGGAGGGCAGATTCTGGTGCTTTTCAAGAATTGCCGCAATCCCGAGGCGGCAGTCAAATTCATCCGCATGCTGACTGCGCCCGAGAATACTCTGCCGATAACGCGCAAAGCTCTGGTCAGTTTTCCGGCGCACCTGAATGCTTATAAAGATCCACTGTTCAATGACCCGCGTCTGGCAATTTTTGTCGAGCAGATGAAAACCGCAGTGCATCCTCCTGTTCACGCTGCATGGATCGAAATAGAGAAAATTCTCAACAGCACGATAGAAAAGGCTATGTATGGAGTACCGGTTGAGCAGGTATTTGCAGAAGCAGCTATGCATTTCAAAGAAACTGGTAGCCTGACAGGCAAATCACCTGTTGCCGAACGAAATGCACCGAAAGCTTCAGTGGCAGGTAATCTTAATAATGCTCTGGTGATTTTCCTGCTGGCCCTGGCGGGGTGCTGTGCCCTGGTCGGAGCCTTCATCGCTGCTTATGCCAGGCGAAATACGGGCTGCGGCTTTACGGGTTCCCCTGGGTCGGTCGGAAAATCACAGCAGCCGTTGTTGTTCATGTCTCCATGGCTGGTAACTTTTGTGGCTTTCTGGCTTTATCCTCTGGCCTTTTCCCTGATTCTCAGCTTTTTCTCCTACGATGTATTTCATCCGGCGATTTCCAGCTTTGTTGGTCTGCAGAACTATCTCAGATTGCTCAAAGACCATGAATTCATGCAGTCATTGCTCAACACTCTCCTTTTTGTTGCCGGAACAACCCCTTTTTCAACAGTTCTGGCGCTGGTTCTGGCTTTGATGGTCAATTCGATTCGACGTGGCAGCCGGGTTTTCCGGTCAATATTCTTTTTGCCGTCGATCGTTTCGATCGTGGTGACAGCGACCATTTTTAAATCGTTTTATTCGCCGGTTGGCATGCTGAATCGGCTCATGGAATTGTTCGGATTGCCAGGTCAGGCATGGCTGGTCGAAAAGGGGCTGGCTCTGCCTGCCATCATGCTGATGACTGTCTGGGCCTGGACCGGTTATTATATGGTCCTGTATCTTGCAGCTCTCAAGGCGGTGCCACGCCAGCTGTACGAAGCTGCCGAGGTTGACGGGGCCGATGAATGGCAGCAGTTTCGTTATATTACTTTGCCGCAGATTCGTTATATGACGGTTTTTGTTCTGGTCGTTAATGCCATTCGGAGCTGGCAGGTGTTTCCGGAAATTTTCACCCTGACCCGCGGCGGCCCGCTTGGCAGCACCAATACAATGGTGCATTACCTCTATGAAGCTGCTTTTCGGTATCACGAAATGGGATATGCTGCAGCAGTATCATTTGTGCTGTTGTTGATCGTTTTGTTGTTTTCGGTAGCGCAGATGCGGATTTTGCAGGGGGCTTCCCGGTGAGATTCAAAAACAGGCAGTTGGGTTTGCATGTAATACTCGCGGCACTGGCTGTCAGCTATCTTTTTCCATGGCTCTATATGCTGGCCCGTTCATTCATGCGCCATGAACCTGGCATTTCTGATGGCGGCGGCTTGTTTACTCTCGATTATTATCAGCTGGTGCTAGGTGATGCAGGGTTTCCAACCTGTCTTTTCAACAGTCTGCTGGTTTTAACGCTTGTCCTGGCCGGCAATATAATTTTTTCACTCCTGGTGGGTTATGCGTTTGCCAGATACCGGTTTCCATTGAGAAACCTTCTTTTCTGGACAGTGCTCGCGACTCTGATGGTTCCAAAGCAGACGCTGATGATTCCATTGCTCGATCTTATGGTGAGACTGGGCATTCATGACACTCTCTGGGCCCTGATTCTGCCATTCTGTGTCGATGGTTTCAATCTGTTCCTGATGAAGCAATATATCGAGGGTCTGCCGCACGACCTTGAAGACGCAGCACGCGTCGATGGTGCTGGCGAGGCAGGCATTATCCTGCATGTTATCGCTCCGGTTTGCCGGCCGGCTATTGCAGTGCTCATCATCAATACTGCCATTGTCAACTGGAATTCGTTTCTGTTTCCGCTCATTCTGACCGACACAGCTTCGACAAGAACCTTGCCGGTGGCTCTGGCAATGTTCTCTCAGGGGCCGCACGCCACTGACTGGGGAGCCCTGATGGCAGGTGCTTCTGTAAGTTCTCTGCCGGTAATTTTGCTTTTCTGGTTTTTTCAGAAGGAAATTATCGAAGGAATTACCAGTGGTGCTCTGAAAGAGTGAAAATCATGCTTCAAGAGCATTGTGAATAATCTGACTGAGCTCGGTGATTCGGAAAGGTTTTCTGATAAACCAGGCCGCGCCGGCAGCTTTCATTTCTTCGAGATCTTCGTCACGGGTAAAACCTGAGGAAATAACGACTCTGACGTCAGGAGATATTTTTTTCATCGCGAAAAAGCACTCTTTGCCATTCATTTCCGGCATAATCATGTCTAAAATCACCAGGGAAACAGTCTGATGGTGCTGTTGAAAAACTTCGAGGCCCTGGCGGCCGTTTTCAGCCGTCAAAATTTCGTAACCCAGGTCCTCGAGAACACCGCTGGCAACTACCCGCATCATTGGTTCATCATCGATGATCAGAATCCTGCCGCTCCCTCGCACTGGTTTTGGCAATTCTGGTGACGTGACTTCGACAGCTTCGAAAGAAAGCGGCACCAGAACGCGAACGCAGGTGCCGACTCCAGTTTCACTGTAAATATTGATTGCTCCACCATGCTGTTGCATGGTTCCGTGTACGGCTGACAGACCGAGTCCGGTACCCTTTCCGGGTGATTTGGTAGTGAAAAACGGTTCAAAGATGCGCTGAAGATTTTCGCGTGGTATGCCACAACCGGTATCACGGATCTCTACTTCGGCAAATTGCCCGGGTTTCAGGCTGAAAGGAGATGTATCACAGAATATTGAGTCCAGAATTGTTTTTCTGGTGGTGATGCGGATAGTACCCCCATCCGCCATAGCCTGTGAAGCGTTGATCAACAGATTCAGAAATGCGCTCTGCAGCTGGGAAAAATCGCCGGTTACCTGCAGATGATCTTCGGAATAGTTTTTTTCAATTTTGACACGTCTGTCGACGGTGCGCTGCAAAAGATCGATGGCTTCATTCAGGGGAGCGAGGAGATTCAATGGCGATGAGATTACCGGTTGCCGCCGCGCAAAGGCCAGAAGTTTCGAGGTCAGCTGGGCAGCTCTATCTGAAGCATCGAGAATCATTTTGAGATATTTTCCTGCGGCTTCATCATCCTTAACGAGGGTTTTCATAAGTTCCGCCGCCCCGATGATTCCTCCGAGCATGTTGTTGAAATCGTGGGCTACGCCGCCTGCCAGTTTGCCGATTGCATCCATTTTCTGAGAATGCCGCAATTGCTCCTGCAGCATGTGTTCTTCAGTAACATCTCTGAAAACCAGCACCATGCCGATCGGATTGTCGGCATCGTTTTTGATCTGAGTGACCGAATAATTGATCAGGCGTTCACGCCCGTCGCGTGCAGCCAGAAGGCTTACTTCACCCGGTTTGGCCGCTTCAGATGCGGCAGAATAATTCAGGACTGTATTCTCGAGAGGAGTGCGGGTATCTGGGCTCAGAATCCGGAAAACTTCCGAAAGATGGCGTCCGGTTGCTTCATGAGTGTTCCAGCCCGTCAGGTTTTGGGCAGCCTGATTGATTCGCGAAATATTTCCCTGCATGTCGGTGGCGATTACCGCGTCAGCAATGGAATTCAGGGTTACCCGAAGGTTTTCTTCATTTTGTCTGAGTGCTTCTTCAGCCCGGCGACGTATTGAAATATCGATTGTTGAAGAAAGAATCACTTTGCGGCCATCGAGCTCGATGATTTTGCTGATGTAAATCAGGTGAAGCTTCTGCCCTTGAATGGTCGAAGTAATTTCTTCACTGAAAAAGCCGCTTTTGAGAATGTTTGCGTTCAGATTTTGCAGAAACTGTTCGCCAGGAAAAGGTTCTATCTCAAAAAGCTTCTTGCCCAGAATTTCCGGGGCAGATTTTCCGGTCATCCGGCAAAAATGCTGGTTAACCATGATGTAATGTCCATTCAGGTCGCTGATAGCGCATGGATAAGGTGCCGACTCGAACAGGGTTTCAAACCGCTGCAGACTGGCAAGAAGCTCCTTCTGCATTTTTTTCATTTCACTGATGTTGAAATATGAAATAAGAGTGCGGTTCCCGATGATGCTGGCACCAATCATCAATGTAATTCTTTCGCCGTTCTTGCAGCGAATAGTGAATTCCTCGGGTTCAATGATGTTGTTGTTGTGCGGAGCCCTTTCAATGGCTTTCTGCCATGCTGTGATGGCCTTTGCTCTGTATTCTGGGTCGGGGTAAACAAGTGGCCACCAGGACTCGGTATCAGGTATGTCGCTGAGGGTGTAACCGAAAGTGTCGGTGAAGCATTTATTTACGGAAGTCAACCTGCTGCCCTCGAGCTCGATCAGAGGCATCGGTGCCTGGGTAAACAACGAACGGAAGCGAATTTCGTTTTGGGCGCTTTCTTCCTGGGCGGCCTGCAGTCTGGCGATTTTGTCGTTCAAGTTGCGTTTGAGCAGAATCGAAATCAGCGACAGACAGAAGATCAGTGCTGAAATAAATAAAGCCGCGATCTTCAGCTGATACTTTGTTTCTAATGACAGTCCGCGATCCATGCGCAGGGTGATCCAGCGATTGCGTGCTTCGGCATATTCGCTTTGCGAAATAGAATTCATGGCTTTCTGCAGAGCGCTGTAAAGAAGGGGATAGTGGCGACTGACCGCAATGGTGAACACAAAATTATAATCGGTGGTACCAACTACTTTGAGATTTGTTATACCATGCTGACCGATGTAATATGAGGCGACCGCGAGGTTTTCGATGTAAGCGT
This sequence comes from uncultured bacterium, assembly GCA_964585025.1. Lineage (GTDB taxonomy): Bacteria > Muiribacteriota > Ozemobacteria > Ozemobacterales > Ozemobacteraceae > Rifleibacterium. The sequence goes on from CAZPCO010000233.1 coordinate 5,395, forward strand.
CAACCTGACCAAATGCAACGGCTCTGAGCCCTTGAGAAACATCTGGAACCGTTACAACATCGAACTTGGCTTCTTTATAGTTTCGCGCATAGCTTTCGGTTACATAACCGGCGACAACCGCTATTTTTCGCCCGGAAAGGTCTTCCATCGACAGTTTGGTGCCTGGATTGCGGGTGGCAATTATTACCGCCGGGACCTGGGCGTAAGAAGATGAAAAAAACGCATAACGAGAGCGTTCGATATTCTCGACGATGGTTGGTGCAATCGCGCATTCGCCACTTTCCAGGGCTTTGAGATGATGATTCCAGTCAGTACAGACTCTTCGCCTGAATTTAACGCCGAGACGCTGCTCTACTAACCAGACGATATCAGCACCCAGGCCGATGAAGTTGCCTTCTGTGTCCGAATATTCCAGTGGAGGGAAACTGTCGTTGAACCAGAGCATCAATTTGTCTGGATT
>CAZPCO010000234.1:0-5830 GCA_964585025.1 uncultured bacterium
AAGAAGAAACTGCTGTAAGCGCGCAGGCGCGCGGAAAGTTTTCTGCCAGGCTGCCGAGCAGAGGCAGAATATAATCATGGTCAGCAAAATAAGCGAAATCCTGCGGCAGCAGGGGTGTTTTCTCGACAGGCTGCACCGGTCGATCCGGAATAGCCACCAGATCTCCATCGCGACCCATTGCTGCCAGATAGCCGCCGCTGCCAATAATACGGTTGATGCGGCGCAGATCTTTGCCAGTCTGGGCCATGACTGGCCCTCTGGCAGTATATACTTCTTCGACACAACCGGCATGGCGCATCAGCGAATGATAGATACATGCTCCGGCCAGCAGGCTGTCATAATGCCTTTCTATTGAATTTGCGGGCAGATGACCGGTATTGGTTGCCAATCTGAAGGCATACCTTTTCAGGGCAGCAAGCTGCTCGGCAGAAAAGTCAGAAACTGCTGCCAGATACGCTTCACCGGTTTCATAAGTTGATTCGGCACTGACACGCATACCAAGATCGCCTTCAACGGTTCTCTTGAGTCTGGGCTCGACGATTCCCTTGATTACCGTGCCCGAATCGGGGTAATAGGCATCGCCGAAGGAATAAAAGTCAGTGGTGGCACCGCCCATATCGATCAACGCAAAATTCTGCCAGCCATCGGCGTGCTCGCCGATGGCTCTTACCAGATTGAGAACTGCCAGTGGGGTTGGCACCGGCCTGGTTGCAAAAGCTGCCACAAGCCGGTCCAATCCTTTTCCCGAAACAATTTTATCAAGAAATATGCGCCTTATTGCTTCACGTACCGGTTCAATATTCAGACGGCCAAAATCGGGCATCAGGTTTTCAGTTACCACCAGTTCACGTCCGGCAAGCTGATCGACAACCCGATCGGCGGCACAGCTGTTTCCTGCATAGATTATCGTGCCGCGATAGTCTGAACCGGCAAGCGCCAGGGCATTCTCGCTGACATATCGTTCATTGCCGCCGTCAGTGCCGCCGCAGAGCAGCAGAATATCGGGCTGAGCTCTCTCGATAGTTTCAATTGCCGCCCGGGTCAAACGATAGGGATAGGAGGCACAGATACGGGCCCCGGCCGAAAAAGCGGCCAGCCTGGCAATCTGCAGGGACATTTCCGGGACCAGGCCAACCACAGCTACTTTGAGACCGCCCTTGGCCGAAGAAGAAAAATATACCGGACAGGGAGAATCTGCTGCTGAAACACTGCGCCAGTCGACACCCGGATAAACCATCTGCACGGCATCATAAAATCCGTCGGGCAGATAATCGACAGAAGTGGCTACAGCCGCCCTGCCCTCGACGACAAAACGGTCGGCAACAAGTCTGAAGATTGCCGCCTTTGTCCAGGTGGAGCCTATATCAACACAAATTGCCCTGCTGTCTTTCATTACTGATTCCTGGTCGAAATATCGCTCCTGAGCATTTCAACAACCTTGTCTAGAGCACAGTCCGGCCCAAACACTCTATTGTAACCCATTTTGAGAAACTTCTCTTCAACCTGGGCAAAAGGTGTTTTGCCAACTACCAGATTGCCGCCGACATAAAGAATGATGTCTTCAAGACCTTTTTCGATGCATTTTTCGCGCAGACCGGCACAGTCGATTTCGCCATGACCATACAGCGATGAAACCAGAATCGCCTTCGCATCGGTTTCGATGGCAGCACTGATGAATTCTTCCTGACTGACCATGACGCCGAGATTGGTGACCTTGAAACCGGCTTCGGTGAAGTAGGCTTCGAGAATCTTGTTGCCGACCGAATGACAGTCAAAACCGATGACGCCCAGAACAATATTGAACATAGCTATTTCCTTGTCTTTAATAATCTTCTGATCAGTTCTTCAAGATGCAGCAGCGAGCCACGTTCTATCTGATATTCAAAATCTATCAACTGCCCGCCATCGAGCCTGAAACGGTTCAGGACCTTTAATTGCCCGCTCTGCAATTGAGCAGCATAGCCGGGCGGAACAATCAGCACTGACCGCCCCGCAACGAAGTCAGCAAGTTCTTCAACCTGGTTGCCGGAAATATTAAACCCCAAGACCTCGCCCTGAAATCCAGATTTCTGAAGCCAGCCTCTGATAATGGAAAAAAACCTTTCGCTCTGATGCAGCACCCCGGCGCGACAATTATTGCCGAGCCTTGCCAGAGCGATCAAAGTTGCCTGAGTCGGCGATACAATCACCCCGACCAATTTCTGGGCTGCTTCGGGAGCTAACAGCTGTAATTCCTCAACATGGTTCGAAGTCGTAAGAATAAGATCAAAAGGAGACAGGACCTTGGTTGCAACACCTGGTTCGCGCAATTCACTCAGAAGAATCTGTGCCGGCGATTTGTGGGTCAATACCGCCAGCTGCTTTTGGTATATACCAAGCGCTTCCGGATTACAGTCGACTGCGACAATCGAAACAGCCGCAACCTGCTCGCGACGTCGTTCGAGCATCAGACCGAACAGATCTCTAATCTGGCTGAAAGAAAAGCCCAGCTCTTCAAGAGAAATGATTGCGTCACCGAGAATCTGGCCGGCATTATCCATACGACTGACCGTTCCGTCTGCTGTCATCCACCCCTTTGAACCAGCACCTGCCAAAACTTCGAAGTCGTTCTTCCGTTTAGAACTCTCCATATCTGTATCGTGCCAAGCACCGGACAATTCAGCAGCACCACTTTTGTCATCAGCGAATCCAGGAGTGACCATGCTGCCTTTGCCTCTTGCAGCAACGATATAGCGGCGATGTACCAGAGATTCATAGGCCTTTTTAACGGTGCCTCGGGCAATATGTAACCGCAAAGCCAGTTCACGCTCGGGCGGCAGATGTTCGCCCGGTCTCAACCGCCCGGATCTGATCATTGCGGCAATCTGCTCGCTAATTTGCCTATAAATCGGCGTTTCAGACCGATTATCTATTTTTATTCCAGGAAACAATTCCCGTCACTCCGTTTTTGGTATAGTCCAAAAGGACTATATATACCAGTCGACAAAAAGTCAACCTAACGCAAGCATTTTTATCAGAAAACGGGTCTGAATGTGATATTCTCATTTCTCCGATAACCCCGAATCGTTCAAAGCATAATGAATCTGGAGGGCCATATGGCCAGAGAAATCGAGAAAAAACTCAAATTTGAAGAAAAACTGCGCGACCTGACTTTTCAGCTGTTATCCTGCAACGACGTTTCGGTATTTTTACTGGGAATTCGCGCTGAACTGCTCGAACTGTTCAACATTCAGGCTTTCTCGATCTATATTTACGACAAAGAAACCGAAGAATTGCGTGCCAGATTCGGTTCCAACAGCGATCTTGAAGAGATTCACATCCCGGTTTCACCTGCAAGCCTCGCCGGCTATGTCGCCATGACCCGCGAAGCTATTCAAGTTAACGATGCCTACGACGACGATGAGCTCAGATCAATCACCGTAGGCCTCAAATTCGACAAGCGCTGGGACAAAGCGAACAATTTCCGCACCAGATCGGTACTCGTTGCTCCTCTTGATTTTAAAGGGCACCTTCTCGGCGTCATTCAGCTCATCAACAAGCTTGATGACGATGTTTTTTCTTCGTTCGACCGCTCAGCCGCACAAAAATTTGCCAAAACCCTGGCGCTGGCGATGTTCAACGTACAGCGCCTGACGCAGACCCGTGCCATACCGGGCAAATACGACTATCTTGTCCTCAACAACAATCTTACTCAAGCAGAACTGACCCAGGCAATGCAGACAGCCCGCACGCTTCGCGAGCCCCTTGAACATGTTCTTCAGACCAGATTCAACATTGACCGGGCCTCGATCAACAATGCCCTCAGCTTCTTTCACAAGAAGCGCTTCGTGCCATACCAGCCCGAAATCAAAGTTGCAGCCGCTCTTTTGCATGATGTTAAACCCGAATACCTGCGCAAGCATGTCTGGGTACCAGTCATTCTCGAAAACGGCGAAATTGCCGTGCTGGTAACCGACCCGCAGGAAATCGACCGCATGGACTCAGTCTCTGCTTTGATGCGCGCTACGAGACACACAGTTCTGATAAGCTCTCAGGAAGACATTTCCCGCTACATAGACAACTGGGAACTGGGTGGATCTGCACCAGCAATACGCACCTCAGCGGCAGCCGGGGCAACTGCACCCAGGCAGCCGGTAGCGACGGTCGAAAGGTCAGCCGCGCAGTATGATGCAATTATTGAAGGCGATGCAGCCGAAGGTGATGGAATTATTGTCAGGCTCGCGAACCAGATAATTGAAGAAGCCTACCTCAAGGGCATTTCCGACATCCACATCGAACCATACCGTGAAAAGGAAACCCTGGTCAGATTTCGCAAGGATGGTTCCTGCTACACAGCAAAAAACCTTCCCTACAGCCAGGGCGCGCCGCTTCTCTCACGCTTCAAGATCATGGCCAATATCGACATTTCTCAAAGACGCATTCCCCAGGATGGCAAAATAAAAACCACCGTTCAGGGCAAAACTGTCGAGTTGCGTGTTGCCACCATGCCAACCGTAAACGACCAGGAAGATGCGGTTTTAAGAATTCTTGCCAGTGCCGAACCATGGCCACTGGAAAAACTGAATATGATGAAATTCACGCTCAATCAGTTCAAGACAGCTCTCGACAAACCTTACGGCATGATTCTGGTCGTCGGGCCGACAGGATCAGGCAAAACCACCACCCTCCATGCCGGTCTCGGGCATCTCAACCACCCGCAGAAAAAAATCTGGACAGCCGAAGACCCGGTTGAAATTACCCAATATGGACTTCGCCAGGTTCAGATCAACAATAAGGCCGGCCTGACCTTTGCAGCAGCAATGCGCTCATTTCTGCGAGCCAACCCCGACGTCATCATGGTTGGCGAAATGCGCGACCTCGAAACTGCCAGTATTGCAATCGAAGCATCGCTGACCGGGCATCTGGTGCTCTCAACTCTGCACACAAACAGCGCTCCAGAAACCGTTAACCGTCTTCTCGACATGGGTCTTGAACCCATATATTTCGCTGAGGCTCTGATCGGAATAATGGCGCAGCGTCTGGTCAAGTCTTTTTGTCCGGCATGTCGAACCACCCATAACCCGACTCCGGAAGAAAAGCAGGCAATTATCAATGAGTTTGGGCCTGAACTCTGGGCTGAGCGTATCAAAATTCCGTTGCAGGACTGGGACAAGCATTTTCGAATGGCCAGAGCCAACGGTTGCGAAAAGTGCAATTTTACGGGTTACAGCGGTCGCATGGGAATCTACGAATACCTGAACAACTCAGACGACCTCAAGCGTCTGATTCACAACAAGGCTAGAGTAGCAGAAATCAGACAAAAAGCCATGGAAGAAGGCATGTGGACACTGAAAATGGACGGAATCACCAAGGTTCTCAAAGGCGAAACTTCACTACAGCAGATTCTTGCAGCTGCAATGAAATAACAGCCGCAGAGCCATCATTGAAAAGGAAACAGCAGCAAAACCTTACCATTGCAAAAAGTTAGTGACTAATTAATAGGCAGTCTTTGAATTCGAGGTCATCTAAGAGCTTTGTTCATTACCGTGATAATCAGGTAACGTAAGACTTGCGGGCGCACGCAGATTAAAAAGATTTTACCTCGTCTGTATGATAAAATGCATAGGAGAATTCTCAAGAATATTTTGAAAGCGCGATGCAGCATAACGTCCAGAAAAATAGAGCCCGGCAACGATATTCGATATCAGATTCCCTGATCGCGCGATTTATAATTCTCCTGATTATTGTCTGTAACATCGCCTGGCCAGGCCGGGCCCCGGCAGAGCCTGATATAACCGTCAACCTTACCGATGAAGAGAAGGCGTGGCTCGCCGGCAATCCAGACAAATTG
>CAZPCO010000235.1:0-5822 GCA_964585025.1 uncultured bacterium
AAAAAGGCGCCGATGAGGCGCCTTTTTCTTCATGTATCTTTTTGGTCAGCTGTTGCCGTGTGCGTGCTTTTCACCGGTCATTTCATAAATAACCGGGCTGGCAATGAAGATCGAAGAATAGGTTCCAACGAGAACACCAAAAGTGAGAGTCGATGAAAAACCCTTGATCGAAGCTCCACCAACCATAAGAAGAGCAAAAAGAGCCAGCAGAGTGGTGAGAGAGGTATTGATGGTGCGGCCAAAAGTCTGATTGATAGCGTCGTTAACGATAACCATCATACTGTTTTCTTTCGAAATTTTGCGGTTTTCGCGAATGCGATCAAGAACGACGATCGAGTCGTTGACCGAGTAACCCAGAAGGGTCAAAATTGCAGCCAGAACCGTAACATCGAATTCAATTCCGAGGATCGAAATGAAACCGAGAGTGATGAACAGGTCATGGACGACAGCGACGATGGTGCCGGTCGCAGACTGAAATTCAAAGCGGTAGGCCAGATACAGAAGAATGCCAATTACTGAAAGCAGAGCTGCCCAGATGCCCTGTTTTTTCATTTCATCACCGACAGTCGGACCAACGTTGGAAACTTCAAGAGCTTCATCAGAAAAAGGAGCCTGAGCCTTGAGGTCTTTAAGAATCTGGTCATGCACTTCAGCAGTCTTGGCACTGTCAACCGGGGCTGCGGGATACTGAATGATGAATTCACGACCCTGACCACCGGCAACTGACTGGACGATGATCTGTTCAGAGGTAAAATAGAGGCCGCGGTCTTTTTCTATTTTTTTGAAATAGTCACGAATTTTGTTTTCATTTGATTCATTGTCGAAACGAACGTGAATGATGCTGCCGCCTTTGAAGTCGATGCCATAATTCAGACCTCTGGCAAACAGAAGCATGATCGAGAGAATAACCAGCAAACCGGAAATATAATAGAATGTATATCTATTTTTCATTATCTGAACGTTCATATTAATAACCTTTCTCTAATTCTCAGATGCTCAGGGTCTTGGCATTTGGGCCGCTGTAATACATATCAAGAACCATCTTGACACATACGATTGCAGTGAAAACGTTAGCAACCAGACCTATGCCAAGGGTTGTTGCAAACCCGCGAATCGGGCCTGATCCAAAAGCATAAAGAATGGCGACGGTCAGCAGGGTAGTAACGTTCGAGTCGATGATACAGGCAAGAGCACGATCGAAACCGGCATTGATGGATGCTTTAACAGTTTTACCAGATCTGAATTCTTCTTTGATTCTTTCAAAGATGATGACGTTGGCGTCAACTGCCATACCAACCGTAAGAATAAGACCAGCGATGCCAGGCAGAGTCAGAGTGCCGCCGAAGAATACCAGAACGGCAAATATGATCAGAGTGTTGAAGAGCACTGCCATGTCGGCAAAAACGCCTGAGAGTTTATAGAAAACGGCCATATACATGACAACCAGAAGAGCGCCGATTACCCCGGCTGCCCAACCGGCATTGATTGATTCCTGACCAAGGGTCGGACCAACTACACGGCTTTCGAGAGCAATAAGGCTGGCGGGAAGAGCGCCGGCGCGAAGAACGATTGCCAGATTCTGTGCTTCATCGAATGAAAAGCGGCCGGTGATCTGAGCCATACCGCCAGTTATGCGGGCCTGAATAACCGGAGCGCTGTGAACCTTGTTATCAAGAACGATTGCCAGCTGTTCTCCGATGTGTGAGCCAGTCGTCTGAGCAAATTTGGCAGCACCTTCAGCGTTGAATTCGAGATGAACGATCGGGGCACCCATATCGTCAAAGGCTACCTTGGCAAACTTAAGATCGCGACCAGTAACATCGGCTTTCTTGTTCAGTTTGAACCACATGGCCTGCTGCTGTGGGCTGGCAGGTTTCATCAGAACGATTTCAGTTTCTGGATTGATTGGTTCGAGCTGAGCAGCTGTAAGAGCCTGGTCGATTACAATATGGAACTGCAGCATGGCAGTGTTCTGAATCAGCTGTTTAACTCTTTCGGGATCTTTTACACCGGGCAGCTGAATTCTGATGCGATTGCCTTCCTGAGCCTTGATGCTGGGCTCGGCAATACCATACATATCGATACGATTTCTGATGATTTCAACCGAGCGCTTGACTGCATCAGCGATACTGTCGCTTTCCTGAATTGAATTGAGGTCGACCTGATATACCAGGTCGATACCACCCTTGAGGTCGAGACCAAGGGTGATCTTTGATTTCGGGAAAAGTGACGTAAGAAACAGGGGAAGCTTGGCATAAAGACGCGAGGCGCTGACAGCAGCCTTAAGTTCGTCTACAGATTTTCCATTAACTTTGATCGAGGCATTGCCATTTTCGTAATCAGGATTGATTACTCTTGCCTCAAGACCACCGTCTACAAGAGTCTTGCGGATGGTTTCAGCAACGTTGTTGAGCACGTCATCGGGTTTGGCCGGATTCTTGGCTCTGTTGAATATTTCGGCCATTTTATCGACCTGAATCTTAACCAGTGCTGATTTGCCATCTTCGCCAGCTGAATATTCAAGCAGGCGAACAGGTACACCGGCCTGTTCATCAGGGGAAATAACGCCGAAAGCGTTTTCCCATATCTTTGTAGAAGGCAGCGTGTAAAACACTGAAAACAGCAATACCGCTAATACTACAATGATTGTGACATTATGTTTACTCTTCATTTACAGAAACTCCCTTGCTGAGGTCGACCAAAGTAGAAACGTATTATATGCAAGGGGTCACGGCAAGTCAACGATTATTTCCTGTGGAAAAAATTGCCATGCAGAGCATATCTCTTTTGTGTATGTTCTATTCAGCATTAAGATTTGTTGCATCAATACAGAAAAAAGATTATTCTGATAACTCAATAATGATATTCTCAGCAAATGCAATCATACGAATTACGATGATTCTGGTGCTGCTTTTCTGCGGCACAGGCACATCACATGCCCAGAAACAGATCGGTGCTTCAGAAGCGCTGACCAAAAAAGCCAAAGATCACCTCAATCTTTTTCAGTATGATCAGGCTCTTCAGTTACTGAAACAGGGTATGGAAGTCGAACCCGACAACTGGGAACCATGGTTTCTTGCCGGTCGAGCCTACATGAAAATGAAAAAAGAGGCCGAAGCCGAGAAGTATCTGATTAAAGCAAATCAGCTGAACCCGGGTGATCTTGAGACCCAGAAGACTCTCGGTGCTCTCTACATAAATTTTGCCAAAGCAGCTCAGACCAAAGGGCAGACAGCTGAGATGAGCGACTTCCTTCACAAGGCCTGCCGCGCTTACCCAGCCGGCACGAAAATATGGGTTACCCTGCTGGAACAGTGGTGGAAAGCGGCCGAATACGACAAAATTAAAGCAGAGGGTGACCTGATAGTCAAAGCCAATGCCCTGGCACTCGAACAGGGAGATGACAAGAACCTGCAGACAGCTCTGGTAATAGTTGCCAGAACCTGGTATCGCGAAGGTGACTTCGCTACAACCGAAAATTTCCTTAAACATGCCGGCATGATCAAAAATCATAACGAAGAAATGTACACCATAAAAAGGGAACTGAAGAACAAAGCTGAAGACAATGCGCGAAAACTCGTTGACCAGGCTACCGCACATTCAGCGCAAGGAGAATACGACAAGGCTCTTGAAATACTTCAGAAAGCCAGCAAAGTTCCAGGTGCTAAATCAGGCGAAATTCTTGAAATGATCGATAAAATCGAAAAAGAAGCCTCACTGAAAAAAGCATTGCGTGATATCGACGCTCTTATAAATGCAAAAACATTTGAACAGGCTCTGGAAAAGCTGGAAGAAGCTTCCCTTAATTTTCCAGAGAATCCTGATGTTTCAGCCAGACTTGCTTCGGTCACAATGGTTGTAGAAAAGATCAGATCCGACGAAGCAAAAGCAAACGCTGCCGTAATAGCCGAGAAAAAACGCAAACAGGAACTGGCTAGACAGTTCAGCTTTCTGATCAGTGAAGGTCAGGAAAATGAGCAGAAAAAGAACTATGACCTGGCGCTGATCAGCTACGAAAAAGCTCTTAAAATGGTTCCGGATAACAAAGATCTGCCGCAGACCATTGCCAGAATGAAAGAATTGTCCGGCCAAGCGCGAGAACGGCAAAACGCCTTTTCCGTCAAATTCAATGAATTCGAGAATGCTTTTTCTGCAGGCAATTATAACGAATGCTATGAGGCAGGCAAAGAACTTCTCAATTCTTATCCGGAGAATACGGTTGCCGTTTCAGCTATTTTTGCTGAGGCATGTCTGAAACTTGAAAAGTATGATGAAGCCAAAGAAGCCGCGATAAAACTAGAAGGTGCCGCCGAACACGAAACTCTCTATCTATACATTGTCGGGCAGGTGGCTTATGCGCAGGGAAATCGCGATCTGGCGCTGGAGCAGCTGAAAAAGGTCAAGGAAAAAAATGCCGGCTTCCGGCCAGGTATCAATACAACCATTGCATTTATTTACCTCTATAAAATGCAGCTCGGAATTTATATCCTGCTCATCGGCCTGGCGTTCCCTGCATTCAAGGCCGGCCGCGAGGCTCTTGCCAATTGGAAATCGGCAAGTATGATCCGACGCATTGAAAAAATCAAAGAAGACGGCAACTATGAAGCTAATATCGCCTTTCTTGAAGAGAGATTTGCCAAAGAGGACGTGCCCAACACCAAACAGGTCCAGGTAATGCTTGCCGAAGCACTTCTCAGAACCGGCAATCAACAGCGGGCTTACGAATTGGCCAACAGCCTGCTGAAAAAGGATGCCCGCAACCCGCTTGCCAAAAGAATCGCCGGCGAAGCTGCACTTCTGCTGGAAGACACGTCTACCCAAGGGCTTGACCACATTCAGAGCCTTCTCAAGATTGATGAAACCCGCAAAGATGTCATCTTATTTCTAGCCAGAGTCTATGTTAAACAGCAGGCCGATCATAAAATGGCCCAGGATTTCATACTGAAGGCCATTTCAATTAATCCGTCCGACACCGAATCTGTCGTGTTTCTCGCCGATGTTTACATCAAGCGCCAGACATACAGCCAACAGACTCTCAAAATTTTTGAACGCGCTATAAAGATTGCCCCTGAAGTTCCTGACTATTATCAGGCCATAATTGAAAACTATCGCCGCATCGACAACGCCCAGGAAGCCGAAAAGTGGCGGGAAACTGCAGCAGCCAGATTCCCCGCCCAGGAAGAATTTATGGCGGATCGGCCAAAAGCGGCAGGAGCAGCACGCTCTGGCATGCGGTTGAAAACAGAAACTTCAGAACATTCTCAACCACAAAAAACAGCTCCCGGTGCATTTCCTGACTATGACAGCATCGGCAACGACGATCAACCCCAGGTGGCGCAACCCGGCGGGTTTCCTGATTACGAGAATATCGGTTCGCCGGCTGCAGCAGGCGGGTTTCCTGATTATGACAGCATCGGCAACGAACCGGCAGATACTCCCCTGCCCCCTCTCAAGCCACCGACCGCAACCGCTGCCCCCGCAAAGCCGAATCCCGCAACCGTCACCGGCCCGCAAAAAAACTGCCCACACTGCAATACCGTAATCCCACTCAAGGAATACTATTGCTCAAACTGCGGCAAACCCTGCTGAAGCTGATTTTGAATTCAAGAATTCCGGCTTTGAGCCAACTTTAGCAAAAATAATCGAGCAATAAATATGTGATGACAATACCGTGTACACCGCATAAAAAAACAGCCCCCGAAACCGGAGGCTGTTTTCTTTACTGAAAAACCTTATTTGGCTTTTTTAGAGGCTTTGGCCGGTTTATCGGCCTTAGCTGCTTTTTTGCCTTTGCCAAGAAAACCTTCAATGATCTGGGCAAC
>CAZPCO010000236.1:0-5784 GCA_964585025.1 uncultured bacterium
TTTTCTGTCAGGGGGTCAGTTTTCCTGATGATCTGGGAAAATATGATCTGGTTGTGCAGTGCGGCGGCTGCATGACCAACCGTCGTGATATCATGGCGCGCATCGATGCCTGCCGGGCTGCCGGAGTGCCGATCACCAATTACGGTATTCTGATCGGACATCTGCATGGAGTTCTCGAACAGGCATTGAAGCCTTTTAACATCAATCTGTAAAATCGGCTGAACAAAAAGGGCCCGTTCGCGGCATGCGAACGGGCCCTTTTTATGCGTCTGAAAGAATTAAACTTTCGGGCTGGTATAGCTTCCCCATCTGACCGGCATGATGCCATAAGTAAGACCGCCGCCAAAGCCGACAAAGATAACGATATCGCCTTCGTTGATGCGTCCTTCCTTCAGGGCTTCGTGCAGTGCTATCGGAATCGATGCGGCTACAGTGTTGCCGTAACGTTCGATATTGATATAGAACTTGTCGAGCGGGCAATCAAAACGTTTGGCTGCAGACTCGAGAATGCGGATGTTTGCCTGATGCGGGACGATGAGTTTGACATCGTCGAGAGTAATATTGTTGCGTTTGAGAATTTCTTCGATCATGTCGCCGACAATTTTCGTCGAGAACTTGAAAACTTCTTTGCCATTGATCTTGAGAAAATGATCGCCATTCTGAACGCCTTCAATCGTCGGGCGGTAGGCCGACCCGCTCATCGGAACGATGATATTTTCGGCGCCGCTGCCGATGGCCCCGAGAAGGAAGTCGAAGGCGCCGGCATCTCCTGTTGCTGGAGTGAAAATGGTCGCGCCAACTCCATCCCCGAAGAGAACGCAGGAATTGCGGTCGGCAAAGTTCAGGATTCTTGTCGTCACATCGCCGCCGACTACCAGCACATTATTGTACATGCCGGTGGCAATCATCTGGCAGGCGACTGTCGATGCGTAGACAAACCCGGTGCAGGCTGCCTGAATATCGAAGGCCGCTGCCCGCAGGCAGCCGATTTTATCCTGAAGAAGACAGGCAGAAGAGGGAACCTGATAATCAGGTGAAAAAGTGGCGAAAATGATCAGGTCTATATTTTCAGGTTTGAGCCCGGCGTTTTCAATAGCCTGTAAACAGGCCGGCACGGCGAGATCGACCATGGTGCGGCCTTCTTCGAGCTGGTGGCGTTGCCTGATACCGGTTCGGGTAATGATCCATTCATCTGTAGTGTCGACCATTTTTTCGAGGTCGAAATTGGTCAAAACTTTTTCGGGCACGCTGAATCCTGTGCCTGAGATCACAGCTTTTCTAAGTGCTTTCATGTGACTCCTTAAGGGTGCAGAAGCTCGCAAATAATACTTTATTATTCATTGCAAGTCAAGGCTTATGACTCCTGCAGGTTGTGGCGTGTCAAGGTCTCTCCGTGCAGAGTTATCGACCCCTGATCAGATTTTACCGAGCCGCTGATCTCGACTACCGAAGTGTAATCGAGAACCTGACGGCATTTCTCCCAGGCACGTGGAAACATTACCACCTCGATGAGTCCGGTGCGATCTTCGATGGTTAAAAATTTCATTCTTTCGCTTCTGGAAGTAGTGACCGATTTGGCGGCTGTCAACAAGCCACAGATTTTAACGTGCCTGCCGATCATTTCGGGCAGTCTATCGGCCGGGCAGCAGTTGACAGGAGAGCGGATCAGTTCGAGTGGATGACCTGTAACACTGAATCCCAGCGAACGAATTTCAGCGGCAATGTTTGCAGGACGTGTTTCAGCTGCCATGGCCAAGGGAGGCAGGGCGGGGAGAGGTTCATCAAAAAGACTGCCGGTGTTCATAAGTTTTGCCCGCCAGCGCAGCGCAGCCCGGGTGCCGAAGCTTCGCATTGCGCCGCTGCCGGTTAATGCCTCGAGTTCGTCCGCTGCGGGTCTGATTCTGGCGATGAAGTCGGCAAACGAGGAAAAGGGTGCAGCACTCCGTTCTGAGATAATTTTGATGATTGTTGGCTGCTGGAGGCTGTTGATGAAAGACAGACCTGTCAGAATCTGTTTTTCTCTGCAGGTGAAGTCGGCCTGGCTTGAATTGATGTCAGGCGGCAAAATCTGCAGGCCAAGGCGCCTGGCTTCAGAAACATATGCCTGTGACCCATAGAAACCGCCGCGATTGTTGAGCACTGCTGTCATGAATGGCCCGGGAAAATGTACCTTGAACCAGAGAAGCTCCAGGGAAAGAACCGCGTAGGCGGCACTGTGAGCCTTACAGAAGGCGTAGCCGCAGAAGCTGTCGATTTGACGCCAGATTTCACTGGCCGTTCCGATTGGAATATTTCTGGCGGCGGCTCCGTCGAGAAATCGCTGCCTGGTTGCCGCCATCCGGTCGTGGCTGCGTTCTTTGCCGCTCATGGCGCGGCGCAATACATCAGCTTCAGCAAGCGAAAAGCCGGCGATATGATGGGCTACCTTCATGACATCTTCCTGGTAGACCATGACTCCGTATGTTTCGCCAAGAAGCTCTCCCATGATCGGGTGAAGAGGCTGCCAGCTGCCATGGTGATGGCGCCTGATATATTCCTGCATCATGCCGCTCTCTGCCACCCCTGGTCTGATAATCGAACTTGCAGCTACAAGGCCGAGGTAGGTTCTGCAGCCAAGTTTTTTCAGCAGACCGCGCATTCCGGGCGATTCGATATAAAAAACTCCCATTGTTCGACCATTGGCGAGAGCCGAGGCGACCTGCTGATCGTTTTCTATCAATTCTGGATCTGACGGCGGCAGAGTGATGGCAGGGCTGCAATCGGAAGGTTGATCATTGGTTATCGATCTTTCGGAACGATCGTCAGCGGCTGCTGCCGATGCAAGATCAGAATAGACGCCGAGTGAGCGTTGCGAAAGGAGATCGAGTTTGACGAGTCCGAATCTCTCGGCGCCGTGCATTTCCAGCTGGGTAATCGGCAGAGCCTTGCTGGATGGCATGGTGGGCGTAAATTCATGTATGCTGCCCGGGGCAATGACTATTCCGCCGGCATGAATGGAAAAATGCGTCGGAATTCCCTCGATTTGCGCTGCGAGTTTGAACATGGGGCTGAGGATCTTTCGGCGTTCATCCGGCATTTTGAAGCGGGCGACACGCTCCGGATCGGCAAGAAACTGGGCCAGGGAGGAGTGCCCGATCAGTGCGGCCGCGGCATCGAGGTCGGATTTTCTGATTCCGAGTGTTTTGCCGGTTTCGCGCAGGGCGGCCCGGCCACGCAGACTTATGTGGGTGCAGATCATGGCGACCTTGTCGCTGCCCCAGCGTTCGAGAAGATACTGATAAATCTGATCTCGGATGCGCCATGAAAAATCAAGGTCGATGTCTGGTGGTGATTTTCGGGCTGAATTGAGAAAACGTTCAAAGTAAAGATTGTATTTAAGCGGGTCAACCTGGGTAAAATCGAGCGCGTAGCTTATCAGGCTGTTGGCGGCTGAGCCGCGGCCGAGCACCCGGTGTCCGAGTTCGCGTGCTTTGATGGTGATATCATTGACCACGAGAAAATAGTCGGCGAAGCCAAGCTTTTCGATAATCTCGAGTTCGCTGGCAAAGCGGTTCTGAATTTCTGAACTGAGCTGCCCGAATCGGCGTTGCAGCCCCTCGACTGCCAGGCGGCGCAACAAGTCTATCGATTCTGCACTGTTCGAGCAGAATTGCGGCATCTGCAGTTTTCCTTCAACTGGAATCCAGCCTGGCTGTGAGCAGAACTTTCTGTTTTCGGCTGCGGCTTCAGGGAAGCGGGCAGCCATATCGGCGTATTTTTTCAGTTCCCGGGGTAATGCAGACTCTTCAGTCTGAATATCGTTCAACAAGGCTCCTGAATCTATGGCCCTGATAAGGCGGTTTAGATTGATGTCTTCAGTTGTAGCCGCGGTCAGATGCGGGGCGAGGATAACCGGTATGGCGAAGTGTCTGGCAAGAGAAGCAGTTTCATGATATCTGGCGACCGATAGGCTGTCTTCAAGCGCAAGAAAGCATTTCCAGTCAGTGGCGGTCAGAATGGCGAGAATCTCGCGGTCGATAGTGCCACCGATGATGATTCGCCCGTTTCCCAAAAGCTTGAGCCAGAGGGCTGTATCCGGATTGAAGCCTGCTGTTCGACTGCGCAGGCAGTGATAGTGCGAAATTGAGGCGTTAAGACTGGTAAAAGCCTGGTGATCGTCGGGATAAAAACGCAGGCTGGTTCCGCCCGCTGTGGTGCATGAGACGCCGGTGAGAAGTGAAAGCCCGAAATTGGCAGCGGCTGTCATTGCTTCGGGAAGCCCTGCCAGCGACATCATATCGGTCAGGGGCAAGATGGCAATACCAGCGGCTTTTAAAGCCGCAGCCATTCTGGCAGGGGTTACGGCTCCCTGACCAAAACTGTAGCAGCTCGAAAAAGAAATTGGACTAATGGCATTCATGAGAATATAATAAATTAGTCAGGAAAAAAAAAGAACCGGGTACATTAATGTACACCGGCCTGAAAAATAGGAGGCAAACAAATCCAGGGTCTTTTTCGACACAAGTTGCATAATGTTTAACTATTTTGTAACAAACTTGTGGAGCTCCACGTATAGTAAAGTAGAAC
This sequence comes from uncultured bacterium, assembly GCA_964585025.1. Classification (GTDB taxonomy): domain Bacteria; phylum Muiribacteriota; class Ozemobacteria; order Ozemobacterales; family Ozemobacteraceae; genus Rifleibacterium. The sequence goes on from CAZPCO010000236.1 coordinate 4,567, forward strand.
AGTGTAAAACCACCCTTAATGGTTTGAACCAAGAGAATTAATTCATATGGAGGGAAATATGAAAAAACTTACCGGATTTCTGATGGTTGTTGCGGTGCTTTTCTCTTTTGCAGTGATGATCACTGCTGAAGAAGCCGCAACCTCGACCGAGACGGCAACCGCAACTGCAACCGGCACTGAAACCACCGCTGCCGCTCCTGAAGCAACACCAATTCCAGATAATGCCGATATGACACTTGGCATGCAGTCACAAGACAATGTCATGCCAGCTACCTTTCGTGGCGGTGACCCCGACAACAGCCTCGTTCACTGCCTTGAAGACGTCTACTACGAAAAACATGAACATTCACTGATCTACAAAGAAGATGCAAGTGAACTCAAAGAAGGTGCCAAGTTTGAATCAGACCCCAACATCACCTGGGATACCAAGGTAAAAGATGCCGATGGTAACTGGAAGACCCTGCAGAGTGCCAATACCAACGTCGCCAGAGACGGTGGCTATTTCTATGCTCCAGGCGAATATCAGATCGGCAACAGTGGTGCCCGTCAGGTAGGCGCCAGCACTGCCGGTGCCGATAATGTCGGTGAAGGCGATGATCCGACCGATGACGAAGAAGCTGCCGGTGGCGACAAAACCGATACTGCACTGGTTGGCGAAAACGGAAAAACCGAAGCCGAAACCAAGACAGTAACTGCTCAGCAGTCGATGGGTGTACAGGTTCATGACGTCACCTCTCCTGACCTGTGGGTTGCTTTCCAGGAAGGCGCTGGTAAAGTAGATATGGCCGCCACCGAACAGGAACTCAAGACCAAAATGATGGAAAAGATCGTTTCCACTCTTGGCCGCCCGTTCTCGACCAAAGGCGAAGACTATGAAGAAGCCAGCTACATGTTTATCGACGAAGGCGCTGAAGGCGAACGCGACCTTGAACCTTTCAAGAAAACCGCAAGACTGTCAGTTGCCGGTGCTCTGTTCAACGAACGTGGTGCTCCGAAATTCGAAAGCAAGACTATTGAATCCAAGACTCTCGATCCAGAAGCAATGACCCGCCAGGTTCATGTTTCCGGTGGTGAAAACAACGCTCTCAAGGGCGTTTTCGTCAGACGCAACGTTCCGTTCATCTTTGCTTCGATGGCTATCGACAATGGCGATCTGCGCGCTTCAGCCGGTGTAGTAGCCTGCAGAATCGAAAAGGCCGATGGCACTGAAGTTGAAAA
>CAZPCO010000237.1:0-5758 GCA_964585025.1 uncultured bacterium
CATGGTCGATGAACTTGGCGGCGCTGACCATGTTAAACTAGAAGTTACCTGCAGTATTGTTCAGGCTGAAGGCTTTGCAGCCTCAAAAGCGGTTTCAGGTGATTATGATGTCGTCGGGATCACCGAAAAGTCTGTCCTTGCCAAAGGCATCTCAGCAAGTTTTCTCGACTCAATCGCCAAAACCGACAATCCCGGTTCAGACGGGTCGCTTACCGGCTCACCCTGGGCACCCAGCAACTGGGAACTCGATGTTAACATCCCCAGCTTATCTACGACTGATCAAAAGAAATTCGATGTTGAAACCAGTTTAGGTGACATAGAAGTCACCCTGAAGCTGACGAAATCAGACAAGACAAAAATCATAATTGACGTTACAGCTATGGGCCTGAAGGCATACCACAAAGAAATCGAATGTAACGACTATGTCGATGATTTCTTTCCCGGCATCAACCCGCTGAACATGCAGGGGGTACGCAAAAAATTCATGCCCAGTTCTGATTCGGCGATGAGCAACACCTACCAGGCGAAAAAATACGCCGATCTCGCAAAGAGTGATTTTGCCAAAGTTAAAGGAGCTATTGCTGCCGACAAACTCAAAACTGACAGCTTCGACTCAGAACCACGCATTGTCGAAAAAGCAGGTATTTTTCAGATAAAAGCACAGGTTGAGTTTTTCCCCAATGGCCCGACCGGCAAAAAAATCGAAAGAACCCTGGTTGCACAGACTCCTTTCAAAGTTTCAGATATTCAGCCGATAGCACCGGAATATTCGTTTTTCGTTGCCAACAGCCCTCTGATCAAGGAAAATTCGCCGCGTGCAGGCGCAGATGGCAGCGCAATCGATCTGAACGTCGCCGATCCGCCCGGGCCGGGGCCTGCACCAATACCAGCAGCGCCGGTGGGCTATTTCATTATTCACAACGTTCCGGCTGCTCCATCTGGCGGCAATCTTGAAGCGAATTACAAAAACATTACCGGGTTTACATCCAATACCGACGATCGAGCCATGATACCAGGCATGGTCAGACTGAATGCCAACGAAGTCATGAAACTGCACACCTTCATCGGTACTTTCGATGAACCCCAGCTGACTGAACTGAATATCATGACCAGCCCTTACGATACCAACAACAAATTTCAGACCAAGCCAGCCTTTCAGTGGCATGGAGAAACTCTGCAGCGCGGTCACGAAGTCGAGTTCCCGATTCTTTTCGATGACGACACCGTTTTTGCACCAGTTCCAGAAAAAGGCTGCAAAGGGATCATGAAAATCTATGAAGAAGGTGGCCTCAGTCTGATGATGGTTCCGACACTCTTATACGGTTTCGGACACCTCGAATACCCCCTCGGCATCAGGCCTGAAGGGCCAATCGACATGGTTTACGGCCGCATAAAAGTCGATGCCGAACCAAAAGCCAAAGTCTCACTGGTCGGTGGCCTTTTGTCGCTGGTAGGGCTTGGGCCAGGCGATGGCGCTGTCGAAGACAAAACTGAGGTTTACATCGATTACAAGAATTATTCCGAATATTCTGATGAAGCCCCGGGCGGCGGCGGGGTCGCCAAGTTTGGGATGCAGCAATACCCGGCTTACGACAGCGCCACCGAATGGGATCCGACAAACAACTATAAACTGATGCCGGCCAACTGTTACAGTATTCTACAATATGCAAAGAAGGCTTCGCGCTTCTTCGAATCAGAGAGCAGCTTCAATGCGGCCTTGGCTCAGGATGTCGAAAAAGGCGGGCTGAAAAACCCGGATGGCAGCATCGATATCAATGGCGTCATTTATGTCAAAGGTGAACTCGAAATTGACTCAGAATTGAAAGTGAAAGGCAAAGGGCTTCTCATCGCTAAAACAGATATAATTTTGTCTGCCAACATCGTTCGGGCTGATTCCAAGACAGTATTCGGCCTGATCGCCAGAGGTGGTCAGTTGAATTTTAATGGCTGCAGCAAGGTTGAGGCCGCCTGTTTTTCTAACGATGCACCAGTAACTACTTCCTCGTCAGAAGTCATCATCGACGGCAATCTTATCACCAATGCATTTGACAGAAGGAAGATAATTGATTTAAAAGTATTCTATAACTCACATGCCAGTACTGTTTGTCCGCTGGCAACTATGCGTGACGTAGGAAAATATGCGCCTGAAAGATATTTTGTTTCGTTTGCCGATAACTGGTCGAGATTCTCTTATGAAAAAAAGCAATAGAGGGGTTTCCCTCGTTGAAATAATTGTCGCGGTCATGGTTTTTGCATTGGCGGCTATTCCACTGTATTACGCAATTTCCTACGGTGCCTCTGAAGAAACCAATCTCGAAAAGGTCGCGATAGCCAACAAAATTCTTGAGTCCTTTCGCGATGAAATCAAAGACCTCGACTACAAAACTGTCGAAGGGCTGATGAGCGCTGGAGCAGCCTGGAAGACTCTCGATGCTTCCGGTCTGCCGCCAAATTCGTTCAACTCCCTGCTGACCGCACAAAAGAAATACAAAGACTTCAGCTTCAAAACCGAAGTACGCAAATCGCCCGGCGCCGACCTCGATTCTCTTGAATTCAAGGCACATGTCGCCTGGACAACCGGCCGCGGCAATACCGCGAGCGAATCTATAGCCTTCATCAAAGTGAAACAGTTGAATCGTGAATAGAGCAAAGCATAAAAACCAGGGCGTTACCCTGATCGAAATCATGGTGGGTTTTTTCATATTCACGGTCATTGCCGGAATGGTTTATCATTTCATGTCGGGCGCCAGACGTCTTTCTGCGATTGCCGCCACCAAAGCCACCCTCCGCCAGGAAGCCCTGACAATGCTGAAGTATCTCGAAAGAGATATTGCCAATTCCCGAACCAAAACAGAAAAGAAAGACGGCAAACTGCTGGTCAGCAAAACTCTGAAAGCTTCAGGAAACGGTAACTTCGAAATGGAAGTGGCTACTGGTAAAATTGCCGATAACGCCACATTTTTCGACAAGAGTAAGGATGCTGAAGACAAAAGCTTTGCCAAAGTCAGCTACAAGCTGCAGGGCACAGAATTTTTCCGCATCGCTGACGGCAAAACACATTGCCTGTCGTCAAACGTCAAGACTGCCAAATTTGAAGAAACCAGCGACGGCGGCATCGATGAAACCTACGACGGCAAGGTCAAACTTCTGCTGACTCTCGAAGCCAATCCCGCCGGCGTCAAAGACAAGATCGAGCATGTTGAACGGGCCATCATCACCATCCGGCAGGCTCAGACAAAGGAAACTGACGTGCAATGGAAGCAGCGAACTGACGGCAGCGACTCCAGCACTTATTGAGTCTTTCGATCTGCGGGCATTTTTTGCGTGGCTCCGAAAAGTTTTCTTGTCAAACCCTTCTCTCAATGGTAGTTTTACTCAGTTTTAACAATCGGGAGCCCCAATGAGAGACTCTAAATTTTGTTTCCTTTTTCTTTTCGTCTTTTTTCTGATCATTTCAGGTCAACAGGCTTTTGCTCAGCTGCAGATCAAGCCACCTGCCTTCGCACTGACCGGAGTCAAGGCCACCTTTGCCCTTGAAGGCCAGAAAACGGGTGAGCAGGCAGTTCAATACAAAGCCGTTGTTGATGGGCAGACTCTGGCGACCGGTGTTTCATTACCCGCCGATCTGAAAACCATCGAGGTGGTTCTTCCGAAAAGCGGCACCAATGAAATCATAGTTTCAGTAGGCGATCAGACTGCATCAGCAAAAGTCAGATGCATTCCCGGGTGGTTTTCGCTTCTGCCTCCATTAATTGCCATCGTTCTTGCTCTGATAACCCGGGAAGTCATCACTTCGCTGTTCATCGGCACCTGGGTCGGTGCAACCTTCGTTTTCCTCTACAACCCATTCATAGGCTTCATGCGCACTCTCGACAAGTATCTGCTTGGCTCACTCGCCGATACAGGGCATTCGGCCATCGTCATTTTTTCGCTGTGCCTGGGCGGCATGATCGGCATCATTAACCGCACTGGTGGCATGCAGGGCATCGTCGATCTCATTTCCAGCAAGGTCAAAGGCCCACGCAGCGCCCAACTCGCCACCTGGGCGATGGGTGTTCTGATTTTCTTCGATGATTATGCCAATACCCTGATCGTCGGCAATGCCATGCGACCGGTAACCGACAACAATAAAATTTCCCGCGAAAAGCTCAGCTATATCGTCGACTCGACTTCAGCCCCGGTTGCCGGGATTGCAGTTCTGTCGACCTGGATAGGCTATGAAATCGGCCTGATCCGAGAAGCTTACGTAAATCTGAACATTGCCGAAACCAACTTTTACGGTGTCTTCCTGCAGACAATTCCATTCAGGTTCTACTGTCTGCTGACCCTGTTTTTTGGCTTTCTCATTGCGTTAACGCGCCGCGACTTCGGACCGATGCTCAAAGCCGAACAGCGTTCGCACCGTGAAGGAAAAGTTCTTTCCGACACAGCAAGACCGATCAGTTCGCCTGAAACCGCAATGCCAAAACTTCCTGACGACATGCCACGCCGCTGGTACAATGCAGCCATACCAATAGGAATCGTCATCATCGGCACATTTGTCGGCCTGCTTGGTGACGGCGGTATGTTCTCTCCTCACTATCTTCTCAGCAAAGCCACAACTGAACTTTCCCAGCCCGGCGACACACTCACGGTTCTCGCGGTTTCCCCTGCCAATGGTACACTTTCGGTTGCCGGTGAGAATTTCTCATTTGCCCGCCTGAATTTCAACGAGACCAGCCGTTTTGCAGATAAAACCGGCACCGATGCAATTGCCGCAATCAAAGAGCTTCAGGAAGGAGACACGATCAAAGCAGAGTTGGCTCCCTCAACGATGACCTTTTCTGAGAAGGCACGTTCGGCCTTCAGCGATGCCAACTCGACCCGGGTTCTGATCTGGGTCAGCGTTTTCGGATCGATGATCGCAGTTCTGCTCGGCTGGGCACAGGGGTTGATCAATCTGGAAACCGGCCTAAAATCATGGGTTGACGGGGCCAAAACCCTGATGATGGCAGTAATCATCATGACTCTGGCCTGGTCAATCAACGGCGTATGTACCGACCTGAACACCGCCCAATACGTCGTGGCCATGGTAACCGACGTAATCCCTTACTGGATGCTGCCGGCCATAATTTTTATCATCGCCTGTTTCATATCGTTTTCGACCGGTACCAGCTGGGGAACGATGGCAATTCTGCTGCCAATCAGTATTCCGCTTGCCTATCACCTCAACATGCAGCATTATGATGCAGTAATCGCACAACTGCCTGGTGCCCCCGACAAGCTGCTTTATCTCAAAGAGGCGATACTTGTCTCGATCGGTGCCGTGCTCGAAGGTTCGATTTTTGGCGACCACTGCAGCCCGATCTCGGATACGACGATCATGTCTTCGATGGCATCCGGCTCTGATCATATCGATCACGTCAGAACCCAGGCCCCCTATGCAGCAATCGTAGCGCTGGTAGCTATTACCTGCTGCTATATCCCGGCCGGCCTTGGTCTGTCATCGTATATTCTGATTCCCTTCTCGATGCTGGTTCTTTTCGGTTTCCTGACCGCCTTCGGCCGCGATCCCGAAAAAGTTGTACAAACTGCTTGACTTGCAAGGTAAGGTTTGCTAACATTACTGAACAGCAAGCAGGATTGATTCCTCACCTTAAGCATAAGCGAAAAGGTTAGCCCCTCTCGAAGGGGTACATGACATGTAATGTTCATGGAGTAGCATCTTGCTGCTCCATTTTTTATTTTTCCGGAGGTAAGAGTATCAAAGGTACTGTAC
>CAZPCO010000238.1:0-5753 GCA_964585025.1 uncultured bacterium
GGTCTTGTTACTGTCGACGGCCTTTTCATAGGTCTTCTGGGCTTCGCGCAGGTCTCTCTGCAGACCGGGAATATCGTATTCCGGGTAGTCTACAGCATTCACGAATTTATAGAATGCAGTAGTGCCGCCGAAGAAGCCCTTGGAAAGAAGTTTGGAACCATTGTTCACTGCCTTGTAATATTCGCTGCGCCGGTCGGCGAGATCGGGGCTGCCGATTTCGCTGAGAATCTTCTGATAACGGGTGGCGGCGACCTTTTCAGCTTCTTTCGCCGCTTTTTCGGCATCGGCCTTTTCTTTGGCAGCTTTTTCAGCAGCAGCCTTCTCACTGGCAGCTTTCTCAGCAGCTATCTTTTCTGCAGCAGCTTTGTCCTGCGCTGCTTTATCAGTTGCGGCCTTGTCTTTGGCAGCCTTTTCGGCAGCAGCTTTTTCTTTGCGTGCCTTTTCTTCTGCAGCCAGTTTGTCGTGGGCTTCCTGTTTGGCCTTGGCATCATCGGCAGCCAGAGTGCCGTCGTCATTGTCGTTGACTATGGGTTTGACTTCTTCTTTTTTGCCATCTTTCTTTTCGTCTTTTTTGGCAGCGTCTTTGGCTTTCTTGTCGAGCTGGGCCATTTCTGTATTGGTCAGCGGTTTGTTGTCGCTGCCGACCAGTTCGACTTTGCCGGTGCGGTCAAGACGATAGGTGTATCCTTCGGGCGGGTTCATCGCCATCCAGTCTTCTTCGGTCATGAACTTGTTGTCGATCAGAAAGCGGACCGTCTGTTCGTTGAGGTCGGCAATGCGCTTTTTCTGAGCCAGAAGGGCACGGTTTGCCGAATCAAGAGCATTCTGCAGCCGTTTGACCTTTTCCTGGGTCGACCATTGCGGCAGTTTGCTCACCTTGTCGGCTGAAGTCGATGAGTCTTTTTCGACTTTGGGCTTTTTGCCTTCTTCGACAGCAGGTTTGGTTTCAGCCGGCTTTTCTTCGACAGCGGGCTTAACTTCTTTGGTGACCGGCACTTCAAGAACCCAGCCGGCATGAATCAGGTCGGGGTTCTTTTCAAGTGACGGATATTTGCCTTTGTTGGCTTCAATGATTTCGCGATAGCGGTTACCGTCACCGAGAAGCTGCTGGGCAATGCGCCAGAGGCTGTCGCCGGATTTGACCGTATGTTTGGCGATCTCGGTGGTGGTTTTGGGTTTCGCTTCTTCCTTCTTTTCGACCGCCGCTTCGGCAGGAGGAGTTTCTTCTTTGGCGGTGACCGACTGGTTTACCGCAGCATTGGTGCCGCTCTGTACCGAAAACGGATCAGCGGTGGTGGAGGCCATGACGGGCTGTGCGGCCGGGTTCGAGAGAATAATAGCCAGTAACAGACTCACAAATAAACCAGAGCGTTTCATAGCGTACACCTCTTGAATGATAATTTAATTGCTATAATTATACCGAAAAAATCGCTGTACAGTAACTTGTTTTTATACTTTCTTACCTTGTTTGCTTTTCAAATTGTCTTCACTGACTCAAGTTAATCCCCTGAAAATAGAGCCGCTGAGACCGGGCGGCTTCGCTGGATGCCAAGACGCACCTGTCAGGCTCCAGTATCTGGTCTCGAAGGCGTGTTCCGGTGGTGCGAGCAGAGTAAGCAGATAAAACTATGAGGGGGCGAAGCATAGGAAATGCAAATTCAGCAGCGTATGAGGGTGCAGGCGCTGCAATTGAAGACTGCAGATCGTTGTTGTCAGAACGGCATTATGCCGCATGAGCCGGGATGGCGGAAGCAGCGTCAGCGACTGACATGCCTAAACACACTGTTGAACAGAAAAATTACCGTTTGGCCTGACGATGAATCCAATTTGTTTCGTTTACCAGTAAACTGTGCTATTCTTTCAATGAAATATCGCCTGACGTGACAGATCGCGCCGGGCCGGCACGGTTGCCGCCAAAGAGGGATACTCCTGACGGACATCTTCCTGTGCCGGGTTCAATCAATTATCTGGAGGGAACGATTATGTGGCCAAGATGGGTTCGCGCTCTCGCGACTTTGTGGGTTGCCTGGGACAGCCGGCAACGCAGCACTCTGGACTGGTTCTGGGTTCTGGCGATTCTGCTGCTCGGACCTCTTCTTCTGCCCATTTATCTCGCCACCCGGCCGCTGCTTAAAGGTGAACGTCGCGTTGGCGGCCTGGCCTGGAACCTTCTTGTCAGTTGCGAAAGCCTGTTTACCTGGCTCGCCGGCCTCGCCGCCGCTGCCGTTTTTGTCGAAAACATTTCTATGCCTTACGACAAGAGCCTTGCTGAAGTGAAACGTGCTGAAATCAAAGCCGGCAGTCTTATCGGTGTCGTGCTTTTCATCGTTCTCGCCGGTCTGGAAAAGATGGGTTTCGAACTTCTCCGCGAACACGTCGAAAAGAAATACCTCGAATCTTGACTCGCTGCCCACGATCAATCCGATTTTTCCTGCTTCTGGCGCTTGCGTTGCTGCCAGCAGTTTCTCTTTTTGCCGATAATCTCCCTGCCGGGCCCGTGCAGAGCATGCTGGGCCCCGGTGGCCGCCTTTACAGTCACGGTGGTTTCACGGTCTGGGAAAGCGGTATTTCCCATGAACGCTATGAGGTTTTCGAGCCCGCCGACCCGCCGGCCAAAAAAGCCGGGGTTATCGTCATGCTGCATGACTGGCTGACTCCGCATTCCGGTTATTATCTCGGCCATATCCGCCATCTCTGCCGCACCGGCTGGGTCGTCGTATTCCCTTATTATCAGGCCGGCGGTCAGATTTCGAGATTCATGCATACCAATGCAGTGCGTTCGATCAAAGACTTTCTGCAGCAGGCATTTGCGCGCCGTGGCGTCGAGATCGATCATGATCGCTTTGCGATCATCGGCCATGGCGCCGGGGCTGTAATTGCCGCCAATGTCGCGGCGAGCAGCGATTATTTCGGTCTGCCTGTGCCTCTTGCGCTGATGCTGGTCATGCCGCATCAGCGTGATCTCAAGCTTCTCGATTTGACCGGCATCAGCCGTCGCAGCCGGATGATTCTGCTGAGCGGCGATCGCACCGATGAAACAGTGGCTGCCGTTGCCCGCGAAATTTTCTACGCCGCCGATCGGGTTAAAACCGAAAATAAAGCCTTCATCACCGCACTTTCCGATTTTTATGGCCAGCCGCCGCTGGTTGCCGACGAACTGGCACCACTTTCACCTGAGTTGCCTGAATATGAGCGCTTTATCGTCGAAAACCGCTACGATTTCGTGAACCTTTTCCGCGAAAAATTTCATGCTCATACCCTGCGCACCCGCCACATCGACGCCTTCGACTGGAATGCTGTTTTTCGTTTGTTCGATGCGCTCGCCTATGCTGTTTTTACCCTCGATTGCGATCTGACGGCGTTTAAAAAGGCGCCCGAACTTCGCTTCCTCGGTTACTGGAGCGACGGCCGCCGCCTGAAGGGGTTGATCGTCGGCGATCGCCCCTGAATCTGCATTTTCTCAAAAAGAAAACCCCCGTTCAGTCAACTGAACGGGGGTTTTTTTAACAACTTCAGGAAACCGCAGCGAGCGATTCCTGTTTGTCGCGATAGCGTTCGATCGCCAGTTCGACAAGGCGATCTACGAGCTCAGGGTAACTGATGCCGGTGGCTTCCCAGAGTTTCGGATACATGCTGATACTGGTGAAACCCGGAATGGTATTTATTTCGTTGATGATGATTTTGCCGGTTTTGCGTTCGAGGAAAAAGTCGACGCGGGCCATGCCGGCGCAGTCGAGAGCCCGGTAAGCCCTGACGGCGGTTTCCCTGATGCGGGCGGCGAGGTCGGCAGGCAGATCGGCCGGAATCTTCAATTCAGACCGGTCATCGACATATTTGGCGGTATAGTCGTAAAATTCATTGCAGGGAACGATTTCGCCGGGCACCGAAGCGATCGGCCTGTCGTTGCCGAGCACGGAAACTTCGATTTCGCGCCCGTCGATATGCGATTCGACGAGAATCTTGCGGTCGTAGCGGGCGGCGGTATTCATCGCTTCCCTGAGGGTTTCGCGGGTTTTGGCCTTGGTGATGCCCACTGAAGAGCCTGAGTTGACCGGCTTGACGAAGCACGGGTAGCCGAGATTGTTTTCGATGTCGGCGATGACGGCATCGGGGGTGTCGCGCCAGGTGCTGCGCAGAAATTCGCGATAGGGGGCCACTTCGATGCCAGCTTCATGAAACAGTCGCTTGGCGACGGTTTTGTCCATGCCGCAGGCCGAAGCAAGCACGCCGCAGCCGACGTAGGGAAGATCGGCAAGTTCGAGCATGCCCTGCAGAGTGCCGTCTTCGCCATAAGTGCCGTGAATGATCGGAAACAGCACGTCAAGTTTGACCTGTTCGCCGGTCTGGTGTTTGTCGAGCAGCATCAGGCCTTTGTTGGCAGGGTCGCAGTTCAGACTGGCCTTGCCGCTGTTGGTGCCGGCGAAAGCGAGACACCCGGCGCTTTTCTGCTTGCTGTATTCGAGCATGGTGTCGGGCTTGACCCCTACCATCCACGAGCCCTGGCGGGTTATTCCTACCGGAATTACCTCGTATTTTTCAGGGTTGAGGGCCCTCATTATCGAATTGGCCGAGACCAGTGACACTTCGTGTTCACCAGATCTGCCGCCGAAAATTACCCCCACTTTTAGCCTGCTGCCGGTTTCTGCTTTCATGCTGCACTCCTTTACAAATGTTATGCCATGAAAATTATCGGCATAACACCCCCGGGTCGTTAAGGGGTTTCTGAATGTGCCCGGTGAGCGCCTTTGCCGGTCTGAATCGGCATCTGCCGTCGCAGGCTGTTTCGGGTCATTTTGCTGAGACGAGGATGGCTCTGACCCAGCTCGTTCGGCTTGCCGAACAGATGCCTGGTCAACAGATACTGGTCGTCGTCATTGAGGGTCGTTCCTGAGACGAGAATCGCATTGATCTCGACCGCCGGTATCTCGTCTGTCTGGCCAGGATACTGATTCGGGGCGATCGTAGACGGATAGTAGAATGGGTGGGTGTTGACCAGCTTCTGAACCAGTTCGGCTTCGACGGCAACCAGGCTTATTTCAACCTTTTTGGCGAGCTCGACGATCGATGGATTCGGCAAGCCACTGGTGAAAATGAACCCGTCGATCCGACCTTCCTGAACTTCCTTCATCGCGTCATTGGCATTGATGAACTGCTGGTCGATTTTTTCCCAGACGCCTGCCAGGGAAAGAATCTGCTGAGCATTGTAATAAGTGCCGCTGTTTTTGCTGCCAACGGCAATTTTGCGGCCGGCCATGTCGGAAAGCGACTTGATTCCGGTCTCTTTTCTGACGATAAATTGCACGACTTCAGGAAACAGGGTGGCAATACCCGTTACATTGTTGATCTTGTTGCCCTCGAACATGGCTTCGCCCTGGGAAGCATAAAAAGCGATATCGTTCTGAACCAGAGCCATATCGACTTTGCCTTCCTTGAGCATCTGCAGGTTTTCAACGCTCCCGGCTGTTTCGACGATCTTCAGATTGACACTCGGATAATCGGTTTTGAGAATCGTTGCCAGAGTTTCACCGATCGGGTAGTACACTCCGGCTTTCGAGCCCGTCGCAATGGTGTATTCGGTCCGGCTCAGATTTTCACCGCCGCAGCCGCTTACCATAAAAGTCAGCAAAATGGCAGCCAGACATAATAATTTGCGCATAATTTTCCCCTTCCTCTGTTTCCTGCTGCCAATATATCATTTTCTCGCGTTCTTTGCGCCATTCTTGCAAAAAAAATGGCCATCCCTCATGACGAAC
>CAZPCO010000239.1:0-5728 GCA_964585025.1 uncultured bacterium
CGTCAGGTTTCCCGAGACGGCTGCAGCCCTGGCAGAGCGTTTTAATAGCTTCATCGATTCCAGAAACAGGAAATATGGTAGTAACCGATGGCCGGATGAAGAAATCAAAGCACTGCAGTCCCTGGTCGAAAAAATCAGACCAGAAGAAGGCGGGCTGGCTGAATCAGAGGGCAATTATACTTTCTATGTCGCCAACACTGCAAATCGGGCCTCGAAGATGGGCCTGTCTCTAATGCAGAATGCTCTGGCTTTCTTCGGCGGCAAAGGTGAAACTGTCGGCAAAAAGGGGCAATCATCGATACTCGAGCAGGTTTCGAGCATAGATAAATCTCTGTATTTCTTCCTTGGGGCCCTCGACCGTTTTTCAATCATGAGCAGCGGCAACAGCGAACGACTGACTTACGTTAAATTCACCGGGTCCTCCCAGCACGGCGGAAACTGGGGCATCCTGCTCCTTTCCTGGGAAAGAGCAGCATTTCTGAGAACTTTCATCAATGTCGGGCTTGCTAAAGTTTCAGCTGAAGTAAAACCACGAATTCTGGCGGTTATGGATAATGATTCTGAAAAGATATTCGCCATGACGCCAATTAACAGCCAGCACATCAGCAGACTCATGCGCCTGACCCGAAGTCGCAAAATGATTACTGGTGAAAGGGTCGAACTTGATGGAAAAAACTATCTTTTTACCTCGATAGCCGGCAATGAAATTGGCACGGGCGTTCTCGTCGCGCTGTACCCTGAAAAGATCATCGAGGAGCAAATTTTCAGACTGAAACTCGCGATCGGGATATGTATACTGCTGGTAATCGCCATTCTCAGGCAAACGGTCATGCTTTTCTCACAAAGGCTTCTATCACCGGTCGAAGCTCTGGCAACCGGCATTGAAAGGGTCAGAAAACGTGATTATACCTGCAAAGTTCCTTCATTCAGTAACGATGAACTTGGCCGGCTGACAGATGCTTTCAACAACACCGTCGAAGGCTTGCGGGAGCTTGCGGTCGGCACAGCCGTTCAGGTCAGCCTTTTGCCGCCGGAACATCACAGCCGTGGCAAAGTCAGGCTCTTCGCGCGCTCTTTGTTTATGAGCAAAATGGGCGGCGACTATTTTGATTATTTTGATCTGCCCGACGACAGAATGGGGGTTTTCTTCGGAGATGTTGCCGGGCACGGAATTCCAGCAGCTATGATTATGGCAATGATGAAAGCCATGATTGCCGGCATTTCCAGGAACTTTCCCGGACCGGCTGAAGTATTACACCGTGGCAGCAGCATACTTCAGGAACTCAAAAAAAAGGACTGGCGCCGCATGATGACGGCGCAATGCATCGATTTCGACTGCAGCAATGGCGTTTTCAAGATTGCCAATGCCGGGCACTGTTACCCGATAATGATCGGGCCAGGCGGCGATAACCCCGGACTTATTGAAATTCAGGGGTTTCCGCTCGGCAGTTCGACCAAGAACCGTGCTGTCGAGCAGACTCTTACTCTGCTGCCTGGTGCAACTCTCATTCTTTATACCGACGGCGTAATTGAAGCAACTTCGCCTTCAGGCGAAATGTTTGGTTATCCACGGTTTCTCAAACTCATCAAGAGCGCCTGGCATGCAGATCTCGAAACCTACTGGAGCAGAATCCTCGAAGGCTACGAATCCTGGACAGAAACGCGTGACGACGATCTGACTTTCCTGATGCTGCGCATGGAGAACAAACCAGATGCATGAAAAAGGCACTGCCTGGCTAAAACTTGCCTCCATAACAATTCTGCTGCCAATGCTTATCTTCTGGGTTGGCGGTTACTATCTGGCGGCACTCGAACGTGAGACGCGTTTCAGAAATTTTGCGGCAGAGGCTGATGAAATGCTGGCAACGATGCGATCGATTGCCGACACGGAAAAATATCTCTGCAGCACACTTACTGCCATATACAATCGATGCAGAGAAGTTAGCGACCTCAAAGCGGCTGTCGACTCCTTCAGTCGGCAACATCGACTGGCAATCCGCTATCTGATCTGGCACCCATCAGGCGATGTCTATCATGCGAACTTTCCCTGGACAGGAATTAACGGAGACTGGAGACAGGCATATCTTGAATTGCGCCGGATTGCCAACGGCTTCTATCAGAACTATGAAAAAAACATTCCAGCCGAAGTCATGACAAATCTTCGCCAGATTTTCGGGCCCCATTTTTTCCCGCTCTTTTTCCGCAACTGTTTTTCCGGGCGCGATCTCAGCCTTATCAGACCAGACTCTGCTCAGAAATACCCGCTGACCTGGATGAACGTTGGTGAGCGCTACGGCCTCGTGATATTTTTCGATTACAGCCTGCTGAAAAAAACGCCCGGGCTCGACAGAATGCTCGATTCATATCGGGGAAACCTGCACTCAGGCTATATGAATAACCACCAAGTCTTCTGCGCCGATCCAGAGCTTGCAGCGAATCTGCAGTCAAGAATCAGGGTTATGCGGCATCGATACAGCGACAGACAAGATTTTCCCAATTTTTATATTTTTACCAACTTCATCAATGAAAATCTAACCGGTTTTTGTGCCGTCAGGAAAAGCGGCATCGACATGCCTGGTTCCGATGGATTAACCAGGTTGATCATGGTTTTTCTGCACCTTTGCCTGATATATTATGCCTTTTTGAGCTATCGAGTGATAGTTGGCGGTGTCAGACTTTCTCTCGGCATACGTACTCAGCTGGTGCTGCTTTTTGTGGTCGCAAACGTTCTGCCCGGGTTTCTGCTGCTTGTATCAGGCAGCGACTATCTGCAACAACTGCGGGCAGGCCTTCTGCACCGGGCTTTTAACAAAAGTATGACCTGCATGCAGAACATCGACGAGCTTTTCAATAATGAATACAGTGTCCAGAAAGGCCGAATAACAAAAGCTCTGCGCGAATTGCGCGCAGCTCTGCAGCAGAACCTGCTGAACCGCCAGACCATCAGCAGTTTCATCGACCGGCAACGTCCTGCCCCAGACATGCTGTTCATTACCGCCAGCAGCACCGGCATCATCGCCGGCGATACCGGGATCATGAAGAACGGTGTCATTCAGGAGGCATTCGACCATCGCCTGAAAACTTCGCCAGTCAAAACAAACGTCATGAATGCCATTTTCAAACTGACAACATTTGTGATGGCAAGCATCAACAAAACACCGGTTTCTGGAAAGCAGGGAGCTGAAGTGGAATTCATTTCCGATGGTCTGATGCAGAAGAAGCCCGCCGAACTGGTTCGCAGATTTTACGAAAGCGGCTCTTTCTGGCACTGGGGCATTGGCCAGATCAGACACCCAACCTACATCGAAACCTTCTCGCTGTTCGATCCGGCCCTGCTTGATTACATCATGCTGTATGTCTGGGACAGCCGCAAACTTGAACTTGAGTTTGTCAGGCGCATTTTTCATGATCTGAATCGCAATGAAGACGGCATCAGAGTAATGGCCGCCGACGATCTGTTCACCACCGCTTTTCCGCCAGAAACGCTGGAAACCCCCCGCCTCGTTGAATTTGCAGGCAAACTTAGAAACCGGACTCTCACCCGCCCGGAATTTTGTGTTATTAACGGTGAAAACTTCATGCTTGCCGGTCATAAGTGCGTGCACATGCCGACCATCAGGCTGTTTTCCCTCTTTCCGATCGAGCAGATCGAAAGCGAAATACGGGCAAGCCGGCGGTTAATCTGGCTGCTGGCTCTGGTCAGTTTGCTTATCTCAATTTCTCTAGGGCTCAAGGTTTCATCAGGAATCCTTTTGCCGCTATCAGCTCTGCAAGCCGGAATCGGCGAACTGCAGAACCGCAATTTTTCTTATCGTCTGCCTGATCTCGGCCGCGATGAGTTTGGCTCTCTGGCCAGTATTTTCAACGAAATCCTCGGTGACCTCGAAGAAATGCATGTTGCATCGATCGTGCAGGAAAAGCTGATGACCAGGATGGATAAGCCGTTCATGGCCGGCAGTCTTGGCATTTATGGCAAAACTCTGGCATTGGCGGGAAACGGCGGCGACTATTTCGAGTTAATCAGCACTTACAATAACCGCCCTGCCCTTCTGCTCGGCAACGTCGGCGGGACTGGAATAAGCCGCTGCCTGCTGCTGGCTTTCCTGAAGGCAGCGGTCATGCAGCTTCATGATCTGACCGACCAGCCACAGCGCTTTATGGAAGAGCTCAACAAGCTGTTGAAGCAAAGCAATGCCGGCAAAGAAGGTCATGAAATCAGCCTGCAGTATATATTATGCAGTGACAACGACAGGCTTGAAATAAGCAATGCCGGGATGACGACTCCGGTTTTCATCGACCGTAACGCTGGTACAGTCATCCCTCTGCCAATGCCTTCCCTGCCTCTGGCCGGCCATGAACAAAAAATTGCCAGTATGCAGATCGACCTTGCCCGGGGCTGCAGTATGATACTGGCAACTTCTGCTTCTGCAGCTGACTTTGCCGTTTCACAGCCCACTGGCATCGCTCTGCTGCAGACTTCAGGTACTATTTCAGCCGATGCCTTTCTTGCCGTTTTTACGAGCCTCTACAGACAAACCGGATTCGCCCTCGACCGAGACCTCACTATTGCTGTCATATCTAATACCTCCTCTGCCTGAACCGCCTGCCCACGCCATCCAGCAATCTCAATTGAGTCTTAACACCTGCATCAACTTCAGTATATGTTTGGTGAAACGCTCGTTCATTCATCTTTGTCAGATAATTGCTGCATACCATCAATGGAGAATTACAGGTGAAACCGGTTTATGGTAAGCTCTTTTCGACTCAAGTTATTTGCATGAATTGAAATTATGGAAACATTGATTTTTCTTTTTGGAGCAGCATCAGTAGCCGCTTTCATCGACACCCTCGCGGGTGGAGGCGGATTGATTACTCTGCCTGCTCTTATCATGAGCGGGATTCCGCCGCATTTCGCTCTCGGAACCAATAAATTGCAAAGTTCCATGGGCTCTGGAACAGCAACTTTCATGATGTTCAGGAAAGGAAGAGTCCGGTGGGAACAGGTTAAATACCTGATGCTGGCAGCCTTTTCCGGCTCTCTGCTTGGCACGATCGCCGTTCAGTTCATCAACCCCGGAGTGCTGAATTTCATAATTCCGCTGGTACTGGTTGTAATCGCATTCTACTTTCTTGTTGCACCGCCGTTGCACGAAAGTGGCATCTGCCGCATTTCCGACAACGGTTACCGCCGCTTTATGGTACCTCTGATCGGCTGGTATGACGGCATGTTCGGGCCAGGCACCGGCTCGTTCTTCGCTCTGGCAGGCGTTTCACTCCGAGGCCATGGCCTCATTGACGCGACCGCCATTGCCAAAACCCTGAATTTTGCGACCAACGCCGCCTCACTGCTTGTATTTCTTACCGCTGGCAAGGTTGTCTGGCTGGCCGGGCTGACCATGATGATCGGGCAGTTTATTGGCGCTTTTGCCGGTTCATTATGCCTGCTGCGCATCAATGCGAAATACCTGCGAATTCTGGTCGTCACCATGTGCCTCGGCATGCTCGCACGCTACGCTTTCTCTTCAGGCTGGTTCTGAATCGGTCATTTTTCTTCGGTGTTATCCCAGATCAGGCCCGGATAATCAGCGCAAGAAAGATATTTTTTCGCCTCTTTCTCAGAGGCAAAGCTCTTGAGAACATCAAAAACCCGGATCAGACGCTCACCCTGACAGACGAATTCCAGCACCGGGCGTTGAACCTTGTCTTGATCAGGTGGATCGACATCGAG